>JAGGYH010000061.1 GCA_021162615.1 Candidatus Aminicenantota bacterium | reverse complement strand
ATTCAGAACTAGATTTAAAGAATTATGTTGATATGCAAGATGAATTTGATCTCGAGTATGCAATGTCTCAATTGTTTTCAACCAAACAAAAAGAATTATTTTTAAAGAAATTGAGGGGAGAAAAAATGACAAAAACAGAGCGTGAATATTTTTCCCGATCTGTAAAGAAAAAAGTATTAGCCCTAGCAAATTCTGATCTTCATAAACTAGCAAAAAAGTTAGTTAAAGAATAAACTCTCAGTGAAAAAATAATATTTATTTATCAGTCTCCTTATCGGGATGTGTTTTTTTTGTCTACAGCCTTTTTCAATGTCAATTATAAAAAATTTCTACTGAATGGGCAGTTTCTTACTCACTTCAAAATCTCAATAAGAGCCTGCAAAGCCCGAGGGTCCTGAGAATCACCCAGGATCTCAATGGCGGATTTTCTCACCCATGGATTGGAGTGATGCCTAGCGATTTGAATGATATGTTATTTTTGTCATCTTATTTTTCTTTTAAAAGTTCCAGACAGGCTTCTTTGACCTCAAAATTGGAACACTGGAAATACTGGAGCTTTTACACTTATGTTCTCCTGAGCCCAAACGGGACCCTTTCAATCCATTTTCTGTGAGATCTTATTTTTATTTAATAATTTTTTCTCTGTATTTTTGTAAAGACGGATCACATCCTGACGATTTATCACCCCAATCAGTCTCCTCCCATTCTCTGGGTTCCTCATGACAGGCAGACTCCCCACATCGTGCACGCTCAATAATTCCAGAACTCTATCCAGAGAGTCATCTGGGGAGGCGGTGATCACATTGGTGGACATGAATTTTGAAACCGGAGCGCCGTTGCGGGTGGGGGAGCGGAGTATGTCTTCGTAACTGATCATCCCGATTAATTTTTTTGATTTCGGCTCCACCACAGGAACAGACTTGATGCCTTCAGAAAGAAGACGTTTTTCCACTTCTTTTAGTGAATCATAAGGGTTGGCTGGATCAACCTCACATCTCATCGCATCTCTGACCTTTAAGTGAGTCAAAAGGGGGAATAAATATTCATATCGGTGAGCCGGAGATAAGGCCGGAGATTCTACCTGGCTCTCGTAAATAGTATCCTTCCCTACAATCACATAGGCGATTCCCACAGCTATCATGGCAGGAGCCAGTATGGTGTAGCTTCCAGCCATCTCTCCTACCATAAACATAACAGCCAAAGGAGCTCTGGCAACTCCGCCAAAAAGAGCCATCATTCCCACCACCACAAAAGGTTCCGGTGTCACCGGCACATGAGCTATATTTCCGTAAAGAGCTGACCAGACGATAGCCCCTAACATTCCTCCTATAAACAGGCCCGGAGCAAACACTCCTCCGCTTCCTCCTGAACTAATGGAAAAAGAAGTGGCTGCAATCTTGGCAAAAACCAGGATTATCATCAGGCTGATAGGGATGATATGCTGGGGCTTCATCACAATCTGAAGCCAGCCATAGCCCATTCCCAGAACCTGAGGCAGGAACAATCCCATAATTCCCAAAAACAATCCTCCCAATGCCGGCTTGAAATAGTTGGGAATTCTAAGACTCTTGAAATAATCCCTGAGTTTGTAAAAAGTTCGGGGATACAGTTTCCCGATTATTCCACAGAGAAGGCCTAATCCCGCATAATAAATCAAGGAATACGGGTCATGAAAGGCAATGTTGTAATGAGCTCCAAATATGGGAGTAAACCCGGCCCAGCTGGCATAAATAGTATAACCAATGATGGATGCAATGAATGAAGGAATCAGGGCAGCTATCTCAAACCCTTCCAAATAGAGAATCTCTGTGCTCAGGATAGCTCCTCCTAAAGGAGCTTTAAAGATTGCGCCGATGCCGGCTCCAATTCCGGCTGCAACGGCAATCCTTCGTTCTTTGACTGTTAATTTGAAAAGCCTTCCCAGTAATGAGCCAAACCCAGCAGAAATCTGGGCGATAGGCCCTTCTCTTCCAGCACTTCCCCCGGAACCAATGGTTATGGCAGAAGCTATCATTTTCACCACTGGAATTCTCGCTCTCACCAGGCCTTCTTTATGATGAAAAGCATCAATAGCTGCATCTGTGCCGTGTCCTTCAGCCTCTGGGGCAAGCTTATACACAAGAAGTCCGCAGAGCAATCCGCCTATGGTGGTGACTACAGGAATCATCCATCTCCTGGAAATGACACCCACTATGGTCTCGCCCTCTCCTACAGGAACCGGAGCGCTGAATCCAACTCCCAATTCTAAGAAAAGTTTAGACGCTAATTTTATGAAAGAGAAAAAGACAATAGATCCCACTCCAGCTACAATGCCGACTAAACCACCGATGACCAGCCACTTTCTTAAATAGTGAACATTCACCGGGTCGGAGTGTTTTTTAAGAAATTTAATAATCTTCTTCATTTTATGATTCCAGGTTTCATGACTTTTAAATACATCACCCTTTACATATACAGAACCATTTATATGTTAGAACAATACCAGGATTTTTAATATGAGATAAAGTCTGATTTCTTCAGGAAAAAAGTATTATTTTTTGAGCTTAACCCAATGAGTTATTCAATCTTTATCAAACCTTTTCGGATAGCGTACTTGATCAATTCAGCATTACTGTTTATATTTAGCTTTTCTCTCAAATGCGCTCTATGGGCTTGGACGGTTTTTGTACTTAAATAGAGCAGATGAGCGATTTCTTTAACAGTTCGACCTTCGGCTAACAACTGCAACACTTCTCTTTCACGGTTGGTTAATTTCTCATAACTGTTTTCTTCTCGCGAAGTCCCTGCCGCTTGTCTTATGTATTCTTTGACAACTTTCTTGGAAATGGAAGGACTGAGAAAGGCTTCATTTCTATAAGCAGCTTTTATGGCTGAGACCAAATCAGTGGGAGCCGCATTTTTAAGCAAATACCCTGAAGCCCCAGCCTTTAAGGTCTGAAAAATGTATTCTTCATCCTCATGTACAGAAAGAACCAGCACTCGAACCCGGGGAAAGTCTTTTTTTATTCGACGGGTGGCTTCCAATCCATTGAGAAGGGGCATGGCTATATCCATAACCACTACATCTGGTTTCAACTGAGCAACCTTTTTTATGACTTGTTTTCCATTTTCTGCTTCTCCGACTACTTTAATTCCCTCCTCTATGTCTAACAGAGAGCGAAGTCCTTTGCGAACAATGGTGTGATCCTCAGCTAATATGACTTTTATATTTTTCATTCGTTTGTTAAGTTAGTTAAGGGAATATTGAAATTTATTTCTGTTCCTTTACCTAGAGATGATTGAATATTAAAACTCCCTCCCAGAAAAACAACTCTTTCTCTCATTCCTATAAGTCCGATCCTTTTTTCAGGGGAGTCAGAATATAATACTGTATTGGAATCAAATCCTCTTCCATCGTCTTTAATGAATCCTGAGACAGATTTCCCATTATTTTCCAAATGAACCAAAACTTTTTTTGCCTGAGCGTGTTTGACCGCATTATTCAATGCTTCCTGGACTACTCTGTATAAGGCTGTTTTGACTTCTGCTCCCAATTTCTTCTCAAAACCGGATGCCTTAAAATCAATTTGAAATCCTGCTCTTGGTTTGTATTTGTTTATAAGCCCGCGCAGTGTGGGAATCAGTCCAAAATCATCCAGCATAGTGGGACGAAGTGAAAAAGCCAGCTCCCTCACTTTTTTTATAGCGTCATCAGCTAATTTTCGGGAATCTGTCAACGTTTCCTTAACAGAAGCTTTTATTCCTGGAGACAGTTCTTTCTCTAATGCGCCTAAGTTGAGGCTGATGGCAGCCATGGCTTGCCCCATTTCATCATGCAGTTCCATTGCAATCCGTTTTCGTTCCATTTCTTGGGCCTCGATGATTTTAGAGGAGAACCTTTTTAATTCTCTCTGGTACTTCATCACTTTATCCAATAACCGAGCCAACTCCATGGAACTGGCCAGAGAATCAGCGATTTCTTGGGAGATTTCCATTTGCTGTTTGCTGATTCCACCAGGAGCGTTTGCTCCCAGGTTGAGAAGCCCTATGAGTTCACCTCTTGAGATCAAAGGGATATTGATGTAAGTTCGAATCCCCTCTTCAATCAAAGCCTTAACTGCGTGAGATGGATTGGAAATTTTCTTTAGGTCCTTAACCAGGTTGATCTCACCTCGAGATAATTTATCCATATCCCCAAAAAGCTCTAGAGGAATGAGATCTCCTGGCTTTAACTTAGTTTCTCCGTCACCATCTGCTACCAACACTCTTGCCTCATCATATTCAAGGATAAAGCTCACCACACTGGTTCTTTTGCAAGTAATCAGTTTTCTCAAATTGCTTATAGTAGCCTGAGCAATTTTCTCTGGTGATTTGTTTTCTAAAATAAAGCGGTCGATGGCATGTAATATTTTTACTCTTTCTGCATACTGCTTAAGAGTCGGTTCTGTGCGTTTTGGTTTAGTAATATCTTTATTCAAATTTCCTGCCTTTTTTCCTGTTCTCCTCATTTTCATGCCTTATATTAATTATAATACTATAAGGAATGTTTAAAAAGGAATATCCGCCCTATTCTGGAGTCATAATAGCAGTCAAGAGAACAGATTCCTCGTTGACTGAGCTGGTTTTCCAAGTGTATTATGGATGATGGCGTTATTCAGAGGGTTAAGGAGATTTGATGAAAATAAGAGAGAGCCGTAAGCCTATTGGATTGTTTATCGTGGCAAAGATAAGAATTTCGTTTTTCTGTTGGCGATGGTTTTCGGTTAATTTCATCAGATTCCCATCCTCAAAGCAACTTCACCATTAATAATAAACACAAAAAACACGTCCTGGCAACAAGCAACCCCCAAAAAAGAGAGAACATCAGGAAAGCAGCGGAATAGTGCCTCGCAAAGAATAGAGATCCTCCTTGCCCCTGAACAAGGGGATTAGAATATCATATATATTCTGATAGTTCCTCAGCCGCCATAGAGAGCTGAGCTTGAGGAGGCGGGGGCCGGGCAGCCTTAAAAGTT
>JAGGYH010000042.1 GCA_021162615.1 Candidatus Aminicenantota bacterium | reverse complement strand
GCCGTAATAGCGGACCATAACCTGTCCTTTGTCAGGAATGTGAGAGGTCACCCGGGCAATAAACTCCAGATAATCCATAGACTCTGTCTCAGGGCTGTGTTTTCCGTATTGATAGAGGACCCGCCCCTGTG
The DNA here is from genome assembly GCA_021162615.1 of Candidatus Aminicenantota bacterium. GTDB lineage: Bacteria > Acidobacteriota > Aminicenantia > Aminicenantales > Aminicenantaceae > WJMT01. The sequence goes on along the minus strand of JAGGYH010000042.1, from coordinate 30,605 downwards.
TCTTGTTCAGGGATAATCTTTTTATGGGAGGATAGGTCTAATCATGTATTTACCCACCCGTTCGGCATCTTCTTTAGTCTCAGCCCTTACTTTGGAGTGCACATTGAATCCCGTATGACGCCAGTGAAGAATCTTTTGGACAAGGTCTTTATTGATCAACTTTTTTCAAGGAGAAGAGAGAAGACCTCAGCCCAAGTACTTGTCTACCACTTCCTGAATAATTGGACGTACGTGACCAAAGTGTCTTTCAAACCGGTTCTCATATTCAAGAAGGAATGGCTCAAAATAATGGAAGAGCATACGGTAAAATATGGTGCGTTCCGGATGACGTGGGCGATAGATCCTGCTCATGGCAGGGATAGTGATTCAAGAAATGTGCCGGGAAGGAGAATTGACTAAATTCCTCTATTGAGTAATAGAATTGGTTTTGTAGTGAATTAGTAGTGTGTAAACAGTCGTTTACTTGCAGAAGAAAGATTCACTCTGATTTTTGAAGTGACATTAGGGTGGTACCTAATGGGATGTCCCCATTATAAAAAAACGCTCCCGACGGGATTTGAACCCGTGTCGCCGCCTTGAAAGGGCGGTGTCCTAGACCAGGCTAGACGACAGGAGCGTGTTGTGCATGGTGAGCCGTGCTGGATTTGAACCAGCGACACCCGGCTTAAAAGGCCGGTGCTCTACCCCTGAGCTAACGGCCCATGCAAGAATAGTCTTGTATTTATAAAAGAAAATTAAAAAAGAGTCAATATCTAGATCTAGTCAAAAAAAGGAATTCCGGATCAGTCGATATTCTCAAACCTTAAGATAATCCATCTCCCGGTGTGAGTAATATTATTTTCCGGATCCGTAAGTTCGTACTGCCTCATGTAAATTCTATAATTGGCCTCATCCCCGTTTCGTTTAACTTTTATATCAACTTCTTTGGTATGAACATCACCTTCAAACATGCGGATCCTCGGAAAATCACCTCCAAGGGAAAAAAGGGCGATTTTTTCTTCTTTCTCTGCAGCCGCTTCTGTCTCATTGTATTCCTTCTGAAGTTCTTTGTGAGCTTTATACATTTCGTTATACTCTGCTTCAGCTTCATTGAATTTATTTATGTTAGCCCTTGTGCGACGCTTCTCCATCTCAAATTTTGCCACATCCATTTCATCCCTTTTATTAAGAGTATTTATGGTTGAGTCATCGACCTTTTTCTTCAGCTCCTTTTCTTTTCGATCCATCTCGGGAAGCGTAAAAGCTTCAGTGTATTCTTCGGAAACATTTACTATCTCCCATGAATCAAACTCAAAATCAGCTGGCTCAATAGCCATGGTGGAAAGGGTATTCAGGTCATTAAATGACATGGCATTAAAATATCTGTCTAAAAGGGCCTCCTCTGGATGTGAGGAACAGCTGTGGATAATAAATATCAGGAGTACTATCCCTAAGTAAGAGAAAATCTTCTTATTCATTTTTCCTCCTTCCTTCTCGTTTTTCTAAATTTTACTTTTTTTCCAAGTAAAAAAGCAAGTCTAAAAAGGATGTTTCTCGAAAAATATTTCTTGTTTCATAAATTCTGGGGAAAAATTTTTTATTATCCTACTGTAACACAAACAAAATCATGGTCATAACTGATATACATATTAGGAGAATTTAAAGATAATCCCCCCTACGCCAATTCTGATACAAAATCAATTTTTTCATTGACAAGAGAAAAAATTCAAAATAGAATTGGCGTGCAGGAAGAACAAGAAGTAAACATAATTTATTTAAGATTGCAATTCATTGATGCAGGAAATTTTTTTTTAAGACAGAAAGACTGTTAGAGAAGGTCTTTTTCTGTCCATTGTGAGTCACTACTCACATGTATTGAAAAAGTAATGTTTTTACAAAATCGGTTTCATACTTTATCTAAAAACCTCACCCCAACCACAAAAATATCTTTAAGAAGGAGGATCTATGGAAATCCAGGAAAAAGTGTGCTTTGAGGAAGATCTAAATCTTGATTTTTTAGAAACAATAAAAGAGCTCAGTCACTGTGAAGAAATAGACCGCTGCATTCAGTGCGGCACATGTTCCAGTTCCTGTCCGGATGCAGTTTATATGGACTTTACTCCAAGAAAAATAATGGCCCTTACCAAAGGCGGCTTTGAAGATACGGTTCTGAAAAGCTTCACTCCATGGCTTTGTGCTTCCTGCTACAGCTGTCAGGTTCGCTGCCCCGCAAAAATAAAAATCACTGACGTGATGTACGCTATAAAGAGAGTTGCGATCGAAAAAAACAAGTATCCGTCCAGATTCCCCATCCCGGTTATGTACAAAGAAATGCATAAAATTCTTACCAAAAACGGACGGAGTTCGGAGCTGTGGCTCATGCTGAATCTTTATCTTAAAACCTTAAATCCCTTCGGCCTTTTCAAAATGGCTCCTTTAGGACTGAAATTAATAAAAACTGGAAGAATGAGTATAAAAAAAGAGTCCATTAAAAATAAAAAGCAGCTGAAAAAACTTCTCAAAGCTGTGAAGGAGGAAACCTGATGAAGGAATATATATATTACCCAGGATGTTCCGCAAAAACCAATGCCAAACATTATGAGGAATCTATACTTCCTGTTTTTAAGATCCTAGGCGTTGAACTCGAAGAACTGCCTGACTGGAACTGCTGTGGCGCCACAGCTTCAATGTCTGTGGATGATGAAAAATCAGCTGCCATAAACGGCCGCAATCTTTCTATTGCAGAAAAAGCAGGAAAAGATATAATCGCCCCTTGTGCGGCCTGCTATTTATCCTTAAAAAAAGCCAATAACTTTCTTAAGGAAGGCTCTAAAGCGTCAGAAAAAATCCTCTCAAAACTCGAAAAACTAGGCTTGGAATATAAGGGAACTATAAAAGTAAAACACCCTATTGAAGTTCTGGTTAATGAAATCGGTATCAATCTTATAAAAGAAAAGATCCAGTATGAGCTCAGGGGGCTCAAAGTGGCTTCTTACTACGGCTGTCAGGTTGTAAGGCCCTTTATAGAATTTGACGATGTGGATTATCCGCAGAGTATGGATATTCTCCTCCAAGCATTGGGAGTGGAAACGGTTGACTTCACAGCCAAAACCAAATGCTGCGGAGGTGCTCTTTCGGCGAACCTTGAGGAATTAGGCGCCAGACTTAACTATATCATTATCAAAGAGGCCAAAAAAAAGGGGGCTGACGCGATTGTAACCCTGTGCCCGCTTTGTCTTTTTAATCTTGAAATCATGCAAAGCAAGATAAAAAAAATATATAAGGAAGACTTTAAAATGCCTATTCTGTTTTTCAGCCAACTAATGGGGCTGGCATTCGGCTTATCAAGAGAGGAGATGGGATTTTCGCGTTCCCTTATTCAAACCAAACAAATATGGGATAAAATCGAAATCGGAGGAATCAATGTCTGATAACGGCCAACCAAGGGTAGGAGTTTTTATATGTCACTGCGGAGCTAATATTGCTAGCAAAGTAAATGTCTTTGAAGTGGCCGAGTTTGCCTCAAAGCTCGATAATGTCGCCTTTGCCACAGAATACAAATTCATGTGTTCTGATCCCGGACAGGACCTTATAAGGAAAAGCATCAAGGAATATAATCTCAACCGGGTCATCGTTGCATCCTGTTCTCCTTTGATGCACGAACCTACTTTTAGGACTGTCACTTCTGAAGGAGGGCTGAATCCTTTTTACTTCCAGATGACAAATATCCGGGAGCATGTTTCCTGGGTTACCAAAGATCCGGAAGCAGCCACAAAAAAAGCAAAGACACTTATAGCCGCTGCGGTAAAAAGAGTGGTACTCCATGAAGCTTTAGAGAAAAAAGAGGTCCCCGTCAGATCCGAAGTCCTTATTGTGGGAGGCGGCATCGCAGGTATTCACGCCGCTCTGACCTATGCCAATTCAGGTAAAAAAGTCTATTTAGTAGAGAAAGAAGCCTCTGTTGGAGGTCATATGTCCATGCTGGATAAAACCTTTCCAACCTTAGACTGTTCAGCTTGCATATTAACCCCAAAGATGTCAGATATAGGAAAACATCCCAATATCGAACTTTTAACCTACAGTGAAGTCAAAGAAGTTACTGGTTTCGTTGGTAACTTTAAAATAAAAATCAACAAAAAAGCAAGGTATGTTGATACAGATATATGCAACGGCTGCGGGATGTGCTGGGAAAACTGTCCTACTGTCATTTATCCTTCAGAAAGAATCATAAAAAAAGGTGATGTGACCATAAAAACCCTTATTAAAAAGAACTAATTTGAAATGACCTTAAAAGAAATTATCCGTTTGCTTCAGGCTGAAATAATATGCGGAGAATCTCATATTGATGACAATATTGAATTTGCGGGCGGCTCAGACCTGATGAGTGATGTTCTGGCCTTTGCAAAGCCCGGGATACTTCTTATCACAGGCCTCAGTAACTCTCAATCTGTACGCACAGCAGACATCATAGAGGCCAAGGCCATTGTTTATGTCCGAGGAAAAAAGCCTGATCCTGAAGGAATAAAACTCGCAAAGAAAAAAGACATTCCAATCCTTCTTACCGACCTTATGATGTATACAGCATGTGGTTTGTTATACAGTCACAACCTATCTGGAGTATATTCTGAATCCGATAAAAAATCATGACAGAAAAAGAAAACGTCCTGACTCGAGAATTTGAAATCAAAGGAAAGGATTTCAGCCGAGCCGGCAATATATCAAGCAAGATCAAAGAAATTCTCCAAGAGACTGGGATATCAAATTCGATCATAAGGCGTGCGGCTATTGCCACTTATGAAGCTGAATTGAATGTGGTGATGTATGCCAATAAAGGCATTCTTTATTTTACTCTTGATCCAGATTCAATCCGTCTGAAAATAGATGATGAGGGCAGAGGGATAAAAGACATATCTCTCGCCATGAAAGAGGGATATTCTACGGCCACAGAAGAATACAGAGAGATGGGATTTGGCGCTGGAATGGGGCTTCCTAACATAAAAAAGAATGCTGATAAATTCAAAATTTCATCCATTCTTGGGAAAGGGACCACTCTTGAAATATTCTTCTTTCTCAATAATTCGGGGGCATCATGAATCATTATCTTCATTTTGTCAGAGTAGACGAAAATAAATGTATGGGCCGAATGAAATGCATGCGAGTCTGCCCAACACAGGCTATAAGGGTTAGAGGGGGCAAAGCAAAAATTGATGACGAAAAATGTATTGATTGTGGAGAATGTATCACCTCCTGTCCTTCAGGCGCTATCTATCCCCTCACCGATCCTTTTGGAGAGCTGACAAAATTCAGACATACTGTGGCTGTTCCATCCCCTGCTCTCTATGCCCAGTTTGGCCAAAAAATCACTCCCGCTAAAATTCTAAACGGACTCAAAAAATTAGGATTTGATGATGCCTATGACTTGGCTTTAAGCTGTGGAGAAGTCAGTTTTGCCCTCCTAGAATACTTGCGAGAAAATTCTGAAACAAAGCCTTTAATTATAAATACATGTCCTACCGTGGTTCGCCTCATTCAAGTTAAATATCCATCGCTGATAAATCATATAACGCCTATAGATATCCCCAGAGAAATCGCTGCCCGAGAAGTCAAACAGAGAAAATCAAAGCAGTATGGACTCAAAGAAAAAGAAATCGGGGCTTTCTACATAACACCCTGCCCTGCAAAAATGATCTCCATAAAACAACCCGCTGAAAAGGAAAAGTCATATCTTGACGGCGCTATTTCAATATCTGATATATATGGACCACTCCTTTCTGCAATGGGAAACGGGGATATCGAAGAATCTGATGAATCTATTGATAAACTCTGTATATTAGGACTAGGCTGGGCTATGGCAGGGGGAATAAGCCGAACTCTTAAACTCGAGAACTCGCTGACTGTTTCCGGACTTCCAGAAATCCTCAAAGTATTCGATGATATGGAAAGAGGATCGCTTCAACATATAGATTTTATAGAGGCTTACTCCTGTCCTCAAGGGTGTATCGGTGGCTCTCTCACTGTCGAAAATCTCTATATATCCTACAACAAAATCCTCCGACTGATCGAAGAACTTGAATTGAAAAAAATAAAAAGATGCCCGGATGTCAAAGAGGTCCGTAAAAAATATTCGGAGGGATACTTTTTTAAAAAACACCGGCTTCGCCCCCGGCCCTTAAAACCATTAAATGATGACCTGACCAAAGCCATAAAAAAAAGAAAAGAAATAGAGAAAATATATGAAAAATTACCTAAGATCGACTGTGGAGCCTGCGGGTCTCCTACCTGTGAAGCTTTTGCCGAAGATGTGGTAAAAAAAGAGCGCTCTCTTTTAGATTGCGTGTTTATGCTCCCTAAAAAGCTCAGAGACTTATCCAAAGAGCTTTCAGAACTTCTTAATAAAACAAAATCCATAAATGAGACAAGACAAAATAATAATAAGTCTGAAGCAAAGGATAAATAAAAATGAAATTAAATAAAATAAAAAAAGACCTCAATCTGAAAATACTCACTGCAAAAAAATTTCTGGACAATGAAGTGAAAGGAGGTTATACCAGCGACCTTCTTTCAGATGTGATGGCAAACAGCAAAGAAAAATACATTTGGATCACTTTACAGGTCCATTTGAATATAGTGGCGGTAGCAAAATTAAAAGAACTCTCAGGAATCATCATCATCAACGACAGAAAACCAGATTCTGATACTTTAAAAAAAGCCGAACAAGAAAACTGTCCCATTCTCACCACCCCAAAAACTGCTTTCGAAATTTCTGGAGAACTGTATCAATTATTGAAAGGCATATAATAAAAAATGTTGAGAAAAGTGAAAGCTGATCTTCATATTCATACCTGCCTCTCTCCTTGTGGCGACCTGGAAATGTCTCCTCAGAATATTGTCACTCAAGCCAAAACAAAAGACATAGATGTACTAGGGATATGCGATCATAATTCTGCAGAAAATGTTCCTGCTTTAAGTAAAGCAGCAAAAAGAGTCAAAATCCAAGTCCTTCCTGGAATAGAAGTGACAACTCAAGAAGAAGTCCATATTTTAGCGCTTTTTAATAACATATCATCCGTATCTAAACTGCAAAAAAAAATATACCAGAACCTCCCAGGAGAAAACGACGACAAAATATTTGGTCTTCAGGTGGCTGTCAATGAGTTGGGAGAAGTTGTTCGCTTCAACAAACATCTTCTTATAGGTGCCACAACTATTCCTCTAGAAGAAGTCATAAAACTCATTCATTCCTTAGAGGGACTAGCTATCGCCTCACACATAGACCGTCAGGCCTTCAGTCTCATCAGCCAGCTAGGATTTATCCCTGATGCGCTTGAACTCGATGCTTTGGAGGTCTCCCCCTTACTCTCTTTATCCGAAGCTAAAAAAAGATATAAACCAGAGCTGCCTCTGGTATGCTTTTCTGATGCTCATTTTCTCAGCCAAATCGGTCAGTGCTGCACGCTTTTTTACATAGAAAAAATAAGTATTAAGGAAATTAAAAAAGCTTTCCTCAATCAAGGAGGAAGGAAAATAATTCATTGATGAAATGAAATGGAAGATATCTCTCTACATATTTTAGATATTGCTGAGAATTCAATCAAAGCTAAAGCTAAAAATATAAAGATAAAGTTCCATGAGAACACAAAAAAGGATAAGACCATATTGGAAATTGCAGATGACGGAGAAGGAATGAATAAAAAAACTCTGAACAAAGCCCTGAATCCATTTTTCACCACTAAAAACACACGCACTGTGGGACTTGGTCTTTCTCTGCTTTCAGAATCAGCCAAAGCAGCCAATGGAACTTTTTCCATAAAATCAAAGCCAGGAAAAGGGACTCATTTAAAAGCCGTGTTCCAAACCAGTCATATAGACAGAAAACCTATGGGAGATATAGCTTCAACCCTTATCTCTATCATATCCGGTCACCCTGAGGTCAATTTAGTCTATGCACATCAACTTAATGGAAAAAAATACAGGCTCAACACCAAAAAAATAAAATCACAACTAAACGGCATTCGAATTAACTCGCCGGAAGTTCTTCAAATAATCAAATCAAACATAAAAAAAGGACTCGATTATATTGGGAGGCAAAAATGAAAGATGCAATTAATGAGGACAAATTATCCGGGATCATCGAAAAATACAAAGATAATCCTAATGCCACTGTGGCTATTCTCCAAGATATTCAAGAAGAATACAATTATCTCCCTAGAGAAGCCATGACAAAAGTATCCAAAGAATTCAATATCCCTCTATCTAGACTGCTCAGTGTGGCTACATTCTACTCAGCTTTTAGTCTGACTCCTAAAGGGAAACATCAAATCAACATATGTCTGGGAACCGCCTGCCATGTGAGAGGAGGAGCTCGAATCATGAATAAAGTGGAAAGGGAACTGGGAATCAAAAGAGGGGAAACCACTGAAGATCTCAGGTTCAGTTTGGATGAAGTCCGGTGTTTGGGCTGCTGCGGCCTAGCTCCTGTTATGGTGGTCGGAGAGGATGTCCACGGAAAATTATCGGAAGACAAAGTGATGTCTATTTTAGAAAAATACAAATAACGGAGGATACAAATGCCAAAGTTAACCATTAAAGACCTACAAAAGATCAAAGAAAAAAAGAAAAGGACCTCTAAACTCCGCGAAGGAGGAGATTATAGAGTCAAAATAACCGTACATATGGGAACTTGCGGCATCGCTGCTGGAGCACGTAAAATAATGAATGCCTTTATAGAAGAAATCGAAAAACATGATTCTTCAGACATCTTCCTAACAAACTCTGGATGTGCTGGTCTCTGCAGCAAAGAACCCATGGCAACCATTGAAGTCTTAGATCAGGCACCAGTCAAATACATAGATCTGAATGAAAAAAAGGTAGAAGAAATCTTCCAAAAACATGTAATGGGTGGAAATATTGCAAAGGAATACGCCCTGGGAAAAGGAAGCGAAAAAACAGATGCATAAAAGGAGCGGAAAATAATGGAAAAAGAAAAAGCTTACCGCATGCACCTCATGGTATGTGCAGGAACAGCCTGTGTCTCAAACAACTCTTTTAAAATTAAGGAAGCCCTGGAAAGAGAAATAAAAAAACAGGAGCTTGAGAATGAAATTCTTGTCGTCACTACAGGTTGTAATGGATTCTGTGAAAGAGGGCCCCTTCTTACTGTCCAACCAGGAAATATTTTTTATCAAAAACTTGAAGAGAAGGATATTCCCTATCTTGTGGAAGAACATTTCCTAAAAGGACGTCCGGTTGAAAAACTGATGTACAAGCCTCCCAAAGAAAAATCTCCCATACCTGTACTCAGTGATATCAATTTCTTTAAAAAGCAAGTGCTCATAGCCCTTAGAAACCGAGGCATAATTGACCCAGAAAATATCGATGACTATATAGCTAATGATGGATACAGTGCTTTAGCCAAAGCTTTAACTGAGATGAAGCCCGAACAAATCATTACTGAAATCAAAAATTCAGGACTTCGAGGAAGAGGTGGAGCTGGTTTTCCTACAGGCATGAAATGGGAATTTGTTCGGAATGCCGACAGTTCCAACGGAGAAAAATATATCATTTGCAACGCAGATGAAGGCGACCCTGGAGCCTACATGGATAGAAGCCTAGTGGAAGCTGACCCTCATTCCATCCTCGAAGGGATGCTGATAGGGGCTAACGCCATGGGAGCCAATCAAGGATATATCTATATCCGAAATGAATATCCCTTAGCTCTTAAAAGGATCCGAATTGCTATTGATCAGGCTCGAGATTACGGACTTTTAGGAGAAAATATCCTGGACTCGGGATTTAATTTTGACATCAATGTGGTCAGAGGCGCTGGCGCCTTTGTATGTGGAGAGGAAACCGCTTTGTTGGCTTCAGTTGAAGGCCGTCTTGGTGAACCGAGACCCCGCCCACCTTATCCTGCTCAAAAAGGACTCTGGGGAAAACCCACCAACATAAATAACGTAGAGACTTGGGCCAATGTTCCTCCCATAATCATACGAGGAGCCAAATGGTTCTCCTCTATAGGAACGGACACCAGTAAAGGAACCAAAGTATTTTCTGTGGTGGGCAAAGTCAAAAATACAGGTTTAGTCGAAGTCCCTATGGGATTGAGCTTGGGTGAAATTGTCTTTGACATATGTGAAGGAATCGAAAAAGACCGTAAGTTCAAAGCAGTCCAGATCGGAGGACCTTCTGGAGGTTGTGTTTCAGCTGAACATCTCAATTTACCCCTTGATTATGAACAGCTCACTCAAGTAGGCTCCATGATGGGCTCAGGGGGAATGGTTGTCCTTGATGAAAACACCTGCATGGTGGACTTAGCCCATTATTTTTTAACCTTTAGTAAAGGTGAATCATGTGGAAAATGCACTCCATGCCGAGAGGGTATTCCCAGAATGTTGGAGATCCTCACCAAAATAAAAGAAGGCCGGGGGGAAATGGAAGATTTGGATTTATTGGAGAATCTAGCAAAAAATATAAAAGCGACAGCCTTATGCGGCTTGGGAAACACCGCTCCTAATCCTGTCCTGACTACACTTCGAAATTTCAGAGACGAATATGTCTCTCACATAAAATACAAAAAATGTCCTGCTGGGGTTTGTACAGATTTAGTCCCTTCTCCCTGTCAAAATGCTTGTCCTATTGAGACAGAAGCGTCTTCATACATAGCTCTTATTGCTCAAGGTGACTTTAAAAAAGCCCTGGAAGTGAACCGCTGGGTAAATCCTTTGCCGAGTGTGTGCGGCCGGGTATGCCACCATCCTTGTGAGACAAAATGCAGAGCCGGAGAAGTGGATAAACCAATCTCCATAAGAGCTCTCAAAAGATTTCTAACCGACTATGAAAAATCAACCGGTGAAAAGCATAAAGTGGAACCAGTTCCCCAAAAATATGAAAAAGTCGCCATCATAGGTTCGGGTCCTTCCGGACTTATGGCTGGGTGGGAACTGGTAAAAAGAGGCTACAAACCAACAATCTTTGAATCTGAATCTGTGCCTGGAGGAGTCTTGTCCTGGGGCATACCGGAGTATAGGCTTCCCCAAGATGTGCTTCAGTCTGAGATCGATGATATAAAGGAAATGGGAGTTGAGATTCAAACCAATACCACAATAGGAAAGGATCTCCATATAAATGACCTTTTTGACCAAAATTATAAGGCATTATTTATTGCTACCGGAGCTCTGGTAAATTCCAAACTGGGTATCCCAGGAGAAGACACAGAAGGAGTTATTGATCCTCTCCAATTCCTCAAAGAATACAATTTAAATAAAAAGGCAAAAATAGGCAAAAAAGTAGCTGTGATAGGAGGAGGAAATACAGCCATAGATGCGGCCCGCACTGCCTGGAGGTTAGGAGCTGAGGTGACCATCCTTTACAGACGAACAAAACTGGAAATGCCTGCCAATGAGGAAGAAATCGATGAGACCTTAAAAGAAGGAATTAAAATTGAATTTTTGACTCTTCCTGTTGAGGCCTATTCTGAAAACGGGAAGCTGAGCAAGATCAAATGTCAGAAAATGTCCTTGGGAGAATTCGATAAATCAGCCAGAAGAAGGCCTCAACCTATTAAGGGAAGCGAATATGAACTGCAAATTGATACCCTTATTCCTGCCATTGGACAAAAACCTGATTTAGAGTTTCTCCAAGGAAACACAAAACTTAATATATCCAAGTGGAATACCTTGGAAGTCAATCCAGAAACCATGGAGACCAATGTGCCCGGAATATTTGCCGGAGGAGATGTGGTCACAGGACCGGCAACTGTTTTAGAAGCCATGAGAGCTGGGAAAATTGCCTCTGAATCAATCCATAGATATTTAAGAGGAGAAAACATTTCCAGAGAATACAGTCCTAAAAAACAAAGACTAAATATTCCTCCTGTCCAAGTGTCCCCTGAAGAATTGTCTGAACTGAAAAGGCCAGAAATACCCACTTTATCTGTTGAAGAAAGAAAATCTAATTTTAAAGAAGTAGAACTTGGCCTTACCAAAGAAATGGCTATGAAAGAAGCCAAAAGATGCTTGAGATGCGATCTGGAAAATAAAGGAGAATAATAATGAATGAAAATAAAAAAGTAAGATTGACCATCAATAATAAACCTATTGAAGTGGAAAAAGGAACCACCATACTCCAAGCAGCTAAGAAATTAGACATCGATATCCCCACCCTTTGCTATCATTCTCTTCTGGAACCTTATGCTGCCTGTCGGGTGTGTATGGTTGAGAGAAAAATGGGAGATAAAGTGGATCTGGTTACTTCCTGTAACACGGAAGCCAGAGAAGGCATTGAAGTCTTTACAGAATCAGAAAATGCAGTAAATGCCCGCAAAATGAATGTTCAATTGCTAATGGCCCAAGCTCCGAATGCAGAACCGGTTAAAGAGATCGCTGAAAAAATGGGCATTGAGAAAACTCCTTTTGAGATCAAAGATCCTACAGAAAAATGTATTCTGTGCGGTCTGTGCGTGCGAGCCTGCGAGCAAGTGGTGGGAGCCAATGCCATAAGTTTTAATGACCGCGGATCGAATCGAAAAGTTCTTCCTCCTTTTGGAGAAGAATCTGAAGCCTGTATCGGCTGCGGCGCCTGTGCCTTCTTCTGTCCCACAGAGGCCATCACTTTAGAAGACATCCATGGAAGAAAAGTGGTCCATGAAGAGTTGGATCTGGGACCCAACTCTGCCATTCGAGTCCCAATCAGACAGGCTGTCCCTATGGTTCCTTTTGTAGATGAGGAAGCCTGCATTCATTTTAAAACTGGTGGCTGCCAGATTTGTGAACAAGTCTGCGAAAAAGAAGCTGTCAATCATGAAATGGAAGATGAAGAAATCGAAGTTGAAGTGGGGAGTATTATCATTGCCTCAGGATTCAAACCTTTTGATCCCAAAAGGATTCCCTCTTTAGGTTATGGTAGGTTTGAAAACGTTATTACGGGGTTAGAATTTGAAAAACTGAACAATGCTTCAGGTCCTACAAACGGAGAAATACTCTTGGCTAACGGCGAAAAGCCCAAATCAGTTGGACTTGTCCACTGTGTCGGATCAAGAGATGAAAACTATAATCCTTACTGCTCTCGAGTCTGCTGCATGTATTTGTTAAAATTTGCCCATTTGCTCAAAGAAAAAACTGATGCCACCATCTATGACTTTTATATTGATATCAGGTCTTTTGGGAAGGGTTACGAAGAATTTTACCACCGACTTCTTGAGGAAGGAGTTAAATTTATTAGAGGGAACGTCTCAGAAATAACAGAACTAGCGGTCACAGAAAAAGAAGAAGGAAAACTGATCATACAAGTTGAAGACACCCTTATCGGGACTATGAGGAGAATTCCTGTGGATATGGTGATTCTCGGAACAGGACTGGAGCCGGGATTGGATCAAGGGGATATTGCCAGAATCTTTAACATCACCACAAGCCAAGACGGCTTTTTCCTGGAAAGACACCCTAAACTGGCACCTGTATCCACAGCTTCGGACGGAGTGTTTTTAGCTGGAACCGCTCAAGGGCCCAAAGATATTCCGGATACAGTGGCTCAAGCCGGAGCAGCTACCTCAGAAGCTCTTGCCTTAGCAGACAAAGGGAAGTTCATTCTGGAGCCTGTGACAGCTGAAATTGATAAAGAGCTTTGTTCAGGATGCCAAATATGTGTCAATCTGTGCCCGTTTACAGCCATATCCTATAACGAAGAGGAAGGAGTCTCAGAAATTAACGACGCTTTGTGTAAAGGCTGCGGGACCTGTGTTTCAGCCTGTCCCTCCGGCGCTTCCCAGCAGAGACATTTTAAAGACAATCAGATATTAGCTGAAATCGAAGGCCTCTTTCTGGAATAAATCCCGCAATAACAAGAGACTCCTTTAAAATAATTTTAAATCATCTATAATACCGCATTATTATTAAAAATATAAAAGTTGAACTCCCATAGAAGGGAGATTTATATGACCGATAAATATTTCGGACATAACAGAGCCCCTAACTTGAGCTGTTTGTATAAATACAGTATGATTAGCTTGATACGAACAATTTAGCATACATTCAACCAATGAAGATTCCTCATTTCTCACTCAGAAAAAAAATAATACTAAGCTTTCTTCTTGTTATATTACTTGGGGGCATTATAACTCTTATCCTTGGTTCCAGGCTTATCCGAAACACCCTCATATCTCAGGCTCAGGATAAAGTCAAACACGACTTATCATCAGCATGGATGGTATTCAATGAAAGAGTGAGCGATATAAAAGAATTCGTCAGCTTAACCTCTGAAAGGAAAAGACTTGAAGATAGCTTGAAAAACAAAGATTATGTTCCCATATCAGAATGCTTAAACCAACTGAGAAAAAAATACAGACTGGATATACTTAATGTGACAGATCCCAAAGGAGTTGTTATCATAAGAACACGAAATCCCGGCCAAACCGGTGACAACCAATCACAAGATGAAATAATAAAAAAAGCCTTATCAAAGGAAGTCACCGCATCCCCTCAGATAATTTCCAGAGAACTCCTATTAAGAGAAGGAAAAGAGCTCGCTGATAAGGCTGCCATAGAAATCAAACCAACACCCAAAGCCGCTAAGTCATCCAAAAATAAAGAGACAAGCGGGATGATTCTGAAAGCAGCCTCTCCTATTCTGGATGAAGATAACAATCTTCTTGGCGTTTTGTATGGGGGAGTACTCATAAACAGGAACTATGAAATAGTCGACCGTGTCAAGGAAATGGTTTACAAAGGGGAACAATACAAAGGACACGAGACAGGAACAGCAACGATTTTCTTAAATGATCTCCGCATATCCACCAATGTTAAGAACAAAGATGATTTAAGGGCTATTGGGACCAGAGTATCTGAAAAAGTGAGTGATGCTGTACTAAAAAACGGCAAATCCTATATAGACAGAGCCTTTGTGGTTAATAACTGGTACATCACAGCCTATGAACCCATAAAAAATTTAGAAAATCAGATCATTGGAATACTCTATGTGGGTATGCTCGAAAAACCTTATATAGATATTGCGCACAAAGTCATGATAACTTTTACATTCATGGCTTCCATGCTGGTCATATTGCTGCTGGTCCTTCTTTATTTTTCAACCAATCGAATCATAGACCCCCTCCTTAAAATAGTGGAAGCGACTCAAAAAATCGCCAGCGGAGATCTTTCCCACAAAGTTGAAGTGACCTCAACAGATGAAATAGGCTATTTGGCTGAATCTTTTAATAAGATGACCGATGACCTTGATGCTGCAAACAAAAAGCTGCTGGAGTGGGGAAAAACACTTGAAAAGAAAGTGGAAGAACGCACCAAAGAACTCAGAGAAATGCAGGCCCATCTTATTCAGTCTGAAAAACTGGCTTCTCTTGGAAAACTGGCCGCAGGAGTGGCCCACGAAATCAATAACCCTCTGGCGGGGATACTCATATACAGTCATCTGATATTAGAGGACATTGATAAAGACACACCTTATTACGATAATCTAAGAAAAATTGTTAAAGAAACAACAAGGTGCAAAGAAATCGTGAAGGGACTGCTTGAGTTCGCCCGACCCAAAGAACCTGAAACAAATCTGGTCAATATAAACGATGTTGTGGAAAAAGCACTCTCTATTATGGAAACCAAAACCCTCTTTCAAAATATCACAATCAAAAAGAAATACTTTTCTTCCCTTCCAAAAATCACAGCTGACAGCGCTCAACTCCAGCAGGTCTTTATAAATATAATCATAAATGCCGCAGAAGCAATGGAGGGAAATGGTTCTCTGACCATAAAAACCGGAATCGATAGGGACAAAAAGACCATCTATATTCATTTCCGAGATACAGGACCAGGGATACCTGAAGATGTAAAAAACAGGCTTTTCGAACCTTTTTTTACGACCAAAGAGGTCGGCAAAGGAACTGGCCTGGGGCTTGCTATCAGTTACAGTTTCATAAGAAAGCATAACGGAACCATAGAGGTTCAAAGCAAAGCGGGAGAGGGCTCCACATTTATTGTCAAACTGCCTGTAAAAAATGAATCCAAAAAAGACTAAAAAAGCAAAAATATTTATCATTGATGATGAAGAATCCATAAGGGATTCCTGTACCCAGGTTCTTACAAAAGACGGATACGAGGTCCAGACTTCTTCGGATGGACGAGAGGCTGTAAACATCTTAAATAAATCCAGATTCGATATCATTCTACTGGATCTCAAACTCCCAGGAATTCCAGGAATCAAAATCCTGAAAAAAATAATAAAATCCACGCCGGAGATTCCGGTCATAATCATCACCGGATTTGCTTCCATAGAATCCGCTGTCAATACCATCAAACAGGGAGCCTTTGACTATCTGGCTAAACCTTTCAGCCCAGAAGAGCTGCGCACAATAGTGAAAAAAGCCTTAAACACAATCGAGACGCAAGCGGCTTACGAAAAAAACAAAGCCTTCAAACAGAATATTTCCATGGTCGTAGGAAAAAGCACATCTATGGAAAAAGTCATAGACATTATGAAAAGAGTCAGCCCCACGGAAAGCACGGTTCTCATTACCGGAGAAAGCGGAACCGGGAAAGAACTTCTGGCCTCAGAAATACACAAACACAGCAAAAGAAAAAGGGCCCCATTTGTTGTGGTCGACTGCGGAGCACTGGTTGAGACCCTCTTTGAGAGTGAGCTCTTCGGTCATGTCAAGGGTTCTTTTACGGGTGCTCATGTAACTAAGCACGGACGCTTTGAAGTCGCAGACGGAGGCACTATATTCCTGGATGAAATAAGCAATATCAGCATGAATATACAAGCAAAACTCCTTAGAGTCATTCAGGAACGAGAGGTCACCAGAATCGGAAGCACCAAACCCATTAAAGTCGATGTCCGTATTCTTGCCGCCACTAATGTAAGCCTTGCCGAACGTGTGAAACAGAATAAATTCAGGGAAGACCTGTTCTATCGCCTGAGTGTGGTCCCTATAAATATTCCTCCTTTGAGGGAAAGAAAAGAAGATATTCCACTGCTTCTGGAACACTTCCTTCAAAAATACAATCAAAAATTATCCAAAGATATCAAAGGTTTTACAACTGAAGCGAAAAAAGCGATTATGGACTATGATTGGCCCGGAAACATAAGAGAACTCCAAAATACCATAGAGCGGGCAATGGTGCTGATGAGGAGCAAAAAGATCGGACTGGATGACCTTATCTATCATGGAATAGGCACTTCCCGCTCCATGATTTACCCGACAGGAGGAAACCAGAAAACATTAGATGAAATTGAAAAAGAATACATAGAATCTGTCCTCAAGTCTCAACATGGGAACAAAAGCAAAACAGCAAAAATTCTCGGGATAGACAGAAAGACTCTTTATTCAAAAATAAAAAAATACAAGATCAGGTAATCAAAACCCCATATCCACCTATGTCATATCTAAACACCTAGTGTGGAATTTCTCTACATTATTTCGTTTTTCAAGCCATATGATTTTTTCCTTATCGAAAAAAACCGCCTACTCCCTTTCAATTCAACAATTTAGACTTTTATAAAAAACAAGAGCATTTAGCCATTCAATAGGCACATAACTTGCATAACACAAGAAGGATGAGTGACATTTATTTCTTCATGAAAAAATTCTATAAACATCAAAGGATATCTTAAATGAAAATCGTAAAACTAAAGGAAGCTAATTTACATTCTTTTTTAGAAGAAATTTCCAAGGAAGCAGACTTATGGGCCCCTGTAAAAGCAGCACCGGATAGATATAAATTCGAATTCATCCAAGACTTGAATAAAATTGACACTGACTGTACAAGAACGATTCTACCGCCCAGAAAGATCCTTCTTCCCCCTTCCATTAACATGTTTCAAGCTTCTGAAAAAGAATACAAAGAAGATTTTTCCCACGTTTCAAAAAAAATAATTTTTGGTATCCACCCCTGCGATATTCACGGCATTCTGATAATGGATGACTTTTTCTCTCATGAATTCTATGACCCTTATTAC
Source organism: Candidatus Aminicenantota bacterium (assembly GCA_021162615.1). Classification (GTDB taxonomy): domain Bacteria; phylum Acidobacteriota; class Aminicenantia; order Aminicenantales; family Aminicenantaceae; genus WJMT01. The sequence continues at coordinate 12,668 of JAGGYH010000042.1, read as the reverse complement.
ATGGAATCCAGGAAAAACACTCTTCTCCTGGGACATTCCTGCTGGCCTGACGAAAACTGCCTCTGCAAGTCGACCAGAACCCACATCATCAAAGAGGGCTATGACCTCTTTTTTTCCAAGCTTAAGGAAAGATACATTGTGTGGATCGGTTCCAGCAAAGGGGATGACCTCATAAGAACAAAGGCTAACCTCTTTGAAGAAGACATATCTGACAAAGACATTAAAGAATACGCTGAATGGTGTGATCAAAGAGAGAAAGCTTTCCAAACAGAAATAAATTTTGATGCCCTGGGTGATCTCATGGAACTTATGTACAATGACCCTCTTTGGGAAGAATTAGGGAATGCCTGTTTAGCCTGTGGATCCTGTTCAAACGTATGCCCTACCTGCAACTGCTACAATGTGGCAGACAGACCGGCTTTGGAGAAAAAGTATTCTGATATTAAAAGATGCTGGGATGCCTGTACTTTGGAAAGCTATTCTGAGGTAGCAGGAGGAGAAAATTTCAGAAAAAAACGCGCTGACAGGCTGAAGCTTTTTTACACACATAAATTTCAAGCTTATATATCAAAGTACGGCAAACCTGCCTGTGTGGGCTGCGGCAGATGCGTGGCTACCTGCCCTGTTGACATAAATGTAAAAACAGTAGGCAAATCCTTGGATGGAGAAAAAGTGGACGCCTTCTGGAAGAGATTAAGCAAAGAGGTGACAAAATGAACAGTGAAAACAAAGCCAATCAAACAGAAAATCCATTTCTTCCTGAACCAGCAAGAATAGTCCGTACCTGTCATTTGACCGAAGATGTCAAATTTTTTCAGGTCCGGATCGCTGATATGGAAAAAGCTCTTTCCTTTAGATACAGAATAGGGCAGTTTGCCATGATTTCCGTTCTCGGTGCCGGAGAAGCTCCTTTTTCAATCTCATCCACTCCTTCCCGGCCGGGACTCCTTGAATTCTGTATCCGCAAGACGGGCCTAGTCACCGACGCCCTCTTCGGGCTCAAAGAAAACGACATGATCGGAATCAGAGGCCCATACGGCAATGGATTTCCTGTAGAACAAATGAAAGGAAAAGACATTTTAATCATTATGGGCGGCCTCGGAGCTGCCCCCCTTCGCTCAGTGCTGCTCTACTGTCTTGATAACCGGGACCAGTTCGGCAGAGTGATACTCCTGCACGGAGCCAAAAGACCGGCGGAAATGCTTCTTATAGAAGAATTTCTCTCTCTGAAAGAAAGAGAGGACTTAGAATGTTTGCTTTCTGTGGATCAAGACGATACAGGGAAATGGACGGAAAACATCGGAGTTGTGACCACTCTTTTTCCTAAAATAAAGAATATAAATCCATCCACTACTTACAGTATGGTTTGCGGTCCTCCTGTCATGTATAAATTTGTCCTCAACGAACTGTTAAAATTCAATATACCCAAAGATCAGATCCTGATGACTCTGGAAAGACGCATGAAATGCGGCATCGGCAAATGCGGACACTGCGCCATAGGCTACCTTTACACATGTCTGGATGGTCCTGTCTTCACATACTGGGATGTCATTCATATGAGAGAGCTCATCTAAGGGGGAAGCAATGAATAATGGAAAATTAAAAATCGGAATTTATGAGTTAACAGGATGTGCGGGAGACGCTTTGCTCATTCTGGACTGCGAAAAAGAACTTCTTGATATATTTAAAGCTGTGGATATACAGTCTTTTCTGATGGCAAGCAGTGACAATAGAGACGGAAAACTTGACATCGCTCTGGTAGAAGGTTCCGTGAGCACGGAAAGAGAAATCGAAGAACTCAAAGACATAAGAGAAAGAGCTGAAATTGTGATCGCCATCGGACTGTGCGCCACTGTCGGCGGAATACAAGCAAGATTCACCGACCCCAACGAGTGGAAAAAGAAATACAAAGAAGTCTACGGAGATATAGAGATGACTCACACCAAACCTGTCCAGTCCAAGCCCATAGATGCTTATATAAAAGTAGATTATTATCTCCCTGGCTGTCCTATCGGAAAAGAACAGTTTCTTGACCTCTTCACCCGGGCTGTAAAAGGAACTCTCCCGGAAAGATATCCGCGGCCAGTTTGTGTCACATGTAAATACAATGAAAATGACTGCCTCTTAAATAAAGGAATCCCATGCCTAGGCCCCCTGACAGCAGATGGGTGCGGCTCCATATGTCCGAACCACAATGTGCCCTGTTTTGGATGCTGGGGACCTGTGGAAGGGGCCAATCTCACCTCTGAATATTATCTTTTAAAGGAAAAAGGGTTTGACATTGAATCCATAAAGAAACGAATGGCTAATTATTCAGGCACAAAGCTGATCGATTTTTTGAAACAATTTAAAAAGGAGTCAAAATGAAAAAGATAAGCGTAGACCATCTAGCCAGAGTTGAGGGAAACGGGGGAATCTCAGCCACAATTGACGGGAAAGTGGTATCAGACGTTAAATTCAGCATATACGAAGGCCCCCGCCTCATAGAAAAGCTGACCATCGGCCTAACCCCTGAAGAAGATGTCAGTATGTCTCCCCGGATATGCGCCATCTGCAGTCTTTCACATAAGAACGCGGTTCTCCGGTCCATGGAAAACGCACTTAATATTAAAATACATCCCAAATCCTATCTCTGCAGAGAACTCATGCATATGGGAGAAATGGTTGAAAGCCATTCTCTTCACACATACTACCTTTCTCTTCCTGATTACTTGGGATATCCCAATGCCATAGCCATGGCATCGGACTTTGAACTTGAAGTCAAAATCGCTCTGGAGATGAAGCATTTTGCCAACCATATCATGAAAGTCCTGAGCGGGCGCTACATTCACGGCGAGAATCCCATCATCGGCGGTTTCGGCACATTTCCCTCCAGGGACGAACTTATCTTTATAAAAAACAGAGCTATTCAATTTATGCCCTTTGTAAAAAAGACCGTTGATCTCTTCTGCACTCTTGATTACCCCGACGTCCCCGAAAAAGAAACCATCTATGCCTGCTGTGAACCAGGGAACAGCAACTACGGATTCTGGGGAGACGAAATACTTCTTTCCACAGGCGAAAAATTTTTTAGAGACGATTACCAAAAACTCACGAACGAGTTTGTTGTTTCTCACTCCTACTGCAAACGCAGCCGCTACAAAGGAAAGCCTTACTCTGTAGGAGCCCTGGCCAGAGTCAACAATCTCGGGGAGAGGTTCAAGGGCGAAACAGGGAAAATGTATAAAAAATACTTTAACAAACGCTGGCACGTCAATCCCTTGTTTCATAATGCCGCCCAAGCTCTGGAAATCAGCTACTGTTTTGAACGCATCCCGGAACTGGTGGATGAGATCCTTAAGTATGAAGAGGACCCCAAGGCTGTCAAATACACAGCCAAAAGCGGAAAAGGAACAGGACTTGTGGAAGCTCCAAGGGGACTGCTTATACATCATCATGAAATCACTGATGGGCGCGTCTCCCTTGTTGATATCATAACACCCACGGCCCAGAATGCAGAAGATATTGAGAGGTACTGCCAGATTGCTGCCCAAAAGCTCCTCGACTCAGGAAAAGAAGACAAAATCAAAGAAAGAATGGAACTGGTTGTCAGAGCCTTTGATCCCTGTATCAGCTGCTCCGCCCACATGGCTGAAGTCACACACACTCCTTCCGGAAGCTGGAAAAACAAACTGGAGGAAATAAGGAAAAACAGCTCCCCTGTCTATATAGGGGCAGGACAGCAGGACCGCAGTGACGATGCCTGCGGCATAGACATTGCCCAAAAGCTGCGCGGTCTCGGATTTAAAGACGTATGGCTGGGATCTGAAATAATCAGAGACGACAAACTGGAAGGATACACCGAAAAGAACACACTCGTTTTCTTTGACGCGGTTGATTTTAATGAAAAAGCCGGCAAAATAACCGTTCTTCCATTGGAATATATCCTCACTCATTCCAGCATTAGTCACAAATTTGTGCCGTTTGCTGCCAGTATCAAGAATCTCTCCCTGCAAAAAAACGCATATGTCGTAGGGATACAGCCAGATTCAGTCGCCCGGGGAAATAAAATAAGCCCCTCGGTACAAAAAGCTGTCCGTGAAATCTTAAATCATTTAAGGAATTAAAACCGATGAGAAGAACCGTTCCTAGAGGTGGCCATCATAGTATAGTGATCCCTCAACAGATCACTTCCCGCCTATTTCTTCCTGCATCAATCTATATCACCTCTATACGGTTTTCTTTTTCATAAATATATATACGAAGGGCTTGTCTCCAGAGGCAAGCCCTTCACTTAAGCAAGATGCATGTTCCTCTAATGGGGCTTGTTCATACAGAGTGTGGAATATTTCCCCTTATAGAGTGAATATATGTAAAACAAGTTCTTTGTTTTTTTAAGAAAATGCCTTTAATTTGTTTATTTATAAATAGTTAAGATATATACAAATGAATAAGCGCAAAGATGGACTTGGCACGATTATTGCAGTTATACTCAACTCAAGGATATGATAAATGAAAAACTTTAAGAAAAAAATCCTCATCATTGACCCTGACGAGAAAGACAGAGAATCATTATTATCCCTTCTTCAACATAAAGACTATCAAGTAGAAACAGGAAAAGGGCTCACGGATGCCATAAAAAAAATAACATCCAATCATTTTCATTGTGTTATAATGGCTGTCGAACTTCCGGAAATGAAAGGATTTGAAGCCGTTTCCATAATAAAAAATATAGACGCGGATACCAAAGTCATAATGACAACGAAAAAAAACACCAAAGAATTAGAAGCAAAAGTAAGAGAGCAGGATATATTTTATTATTTTATAAAATCATTTGGAAAAGAAGAATTAAAACTGGCAATTAAAAATGCTTTCAGTAAATAAAGGAGAAATATAATGGAAAAAGCAAGAGCAAAAATTTTAATCATCGATGACGATCCCGATTTCAGAGATGCTATCACTCCGATCCTTCATTCAGCTTCCTATGATGCTATCACAGCTTCCAATCCCGAAGAGGGAAAGAAAAAGATCCTATCGGAAAAACCTGACCTTATTCTTCTGGATATTATGATGGACAGCCTTTTTGACGGATTCTCACTATGCCATGCCATAAAAACCTCTAAAGAATTCAAGTCCGTTCAAAACACACCAGTAATATTCATCTCGGCAGTCAAAGAAGTGACCGGTTCCAGATTCCAGTTCAAGGGAGATCAAGAGGGCATGGAAGGTCCGGATGACTATATAGATAAACCCGTCAAGGCTGACGACCTGATCGAACGGATAGAGAGGCTTCTGAAAAAATGACCAAAGGAAAAGCGGATCAGATACTACCCGGCATGCTCAATGAAAAAGAAAGAGAACTCAGGAATTCTTTTCTGCTTCAAATAAAAAACATCCCAGGAGGGGAAAGTATCAAAAAGTGTATCCAGTGCGGCACATGCACCGCTACCTGTCCTGTCAGCTATACCATGGATATAACCCCTAGGGAAATCATTGCCCTTTTCAGAGCGAAAGATATTGATACCATCCTCTCCAGCAGAACTATCTGGATCTGTGCTTCCTGTTACTCCTGTACCGTCCGGTGTCCTCAGGGAGTTAAAGTCACGGATATCATTTACACACTGAAAAGGCTGGCAATAGAAAACGAGATCTTCCCAAAAAAATTCCCTGTTTATGCCTTGTCCAATTCTTTTGTCTGGTTTGTAAACCATTTAGGTCTGAGTTATGAACCCGGCCTTTTGGTTGCTTACTATTTAAGAACAAACCCATTCAAACTGTTAGGAATGATCCCTCTGTTTTTAAAACTTGCCAAAAACGGCAGGATAGGGTTTTTCCCAAGAAAAATAAAAAATAAAAAAAACTTTTCTAAAATACTTAAGGAAGCAGAGATTGTAGAAAATATTATTCCCATGCAGGAATCATAAGCAATCATATCCCTTTCTCACTCTTCTTCTTCCTTTATGCTTTCGGAGGCAAAAAAATGAATTACTCTTATTACCCGGGATGCAGTTTAGAGGCGTCAGCAAAAGGATATGATGAATCTGTTAAATACGTCTTCAGCAAATTAGGACATGAACTCATAGAAATAGATGACTGGAACTGCTGCGGAGCCACTTATTATATGGCTACAAAAGAGACCATATCTCTTGTCATATCTGCCAGAAACCTGGCTATTGCTGAAAAAAAAGGACTGGATATTATAGCACCCTGCAGTTCTTGCTATACGATCCTTTATAAAACAAATCATATCCTGAAAAACAACCGCATCCTTAGGGAGAAAGTCAACCAAGCGTTAAGGAAAGTCGGGCTCGAATATCATTTGAATGTAGAGGTCAGGCATCCTCTTGAAGTCCTGGTAAACGATGTGGGTATAGAGACGATCGCCTCAAAGGCAAAAAAATCGCTGGGTGGATTAAAAATCGCTCAATACTATGGCTGCCAGATAGTGAGGCCTGAAAGAGGGCTGGACGACAAAGACGATCCGCAGATGATGGATAATCTGTGCAAGGCCCTGGGGGCTGAAAATGTCTACTTCCCAATGAAGACTCAGTGCTGCGGCGGGATGCTCATGACGACCTATCCTGATGTGGGTTTGGGCCTTAATAAAAAACTGTTGGAGTGCGCCAAGGAAAACGGCGCGGATATCATTATCACAACCTGCCCCCTCTGCCAGATCAACTTGGAAGCATACCAAAATAAAATAAATAAAAAATTTAAGACGGATATTAAAATTCCCGTACTCTTTTTCACTCAAATCGTCGGTTACGCTCTGGGTGGAACTCCCCGTGAGCTGGGCCTCCAACGTTCACTCATTCCCTTTGACCCTGAAAAAATATCAAGAGAGGAACTAAGATGACTGATAATAACATAAAAATAGGTGTTTATATTTGTCACTGCGGATCTAACATCGCAGCCACCGTAGATGTGGAAAAATCACGCGATGCGATAAAAAATGAGCCAAATGTACAAGTTGCCCGTGACTACAAATTCATGTGTTCTGAACCCGGACAGGACCTGATCATAAAGGACATCAAAGAAATGGGGCTGAACCGAATCATCGTCGCTTCCTGCTCTCCTTTAATGCACGAACCTACATTCAGGATGGCCTGTGAAAAAGCCGGTGTTAACCGATATCTGTTCCAGATGGTCAACATAAGAGAGCAGTGTTCATGGATTCACAAAGATATTGAAAGAGCTACAGAAAAGGCAACTTCCCTTATAAGAGCGGCCGTAAACAGGGTCGCCCTTCAGGAGCCTCTCGAACCGGCGAAGGTGAATGTCAATCCAGACACATTGATAGTGGGAGCAGGCATTGCCGGTATCCAAGCCGCTATAGAGATAGCTAACTCAGGGAATAAAGTCTATTTAGTGGAAAAGGAATCCACTATCGGTGGTAAAATGGCTAAATTTGACAAAACATTCCCAACTCTTGACTGCTCTGCCTGTATCCTCACTCCGAAAATGGTATCTGTTGCCCAGAACAAAAATATCAAGCTCTTCAGTTTGAGTGAAGTGGAAGAAGTGGAAGGATCCATAGGAAATTTCACGGTAAAAGTACGAAAGAAAGCCCGTTTCGTCAAAGATGACTGCACATCATGCGGAGAATGTTCTGATGTGTGTCCGATCAGCATCCCCAATCCTTTTGAAGAAAAACAAGCCTTGCGTTCAGCCATATACAAAACATTTCCCCAGGCAATCCCCAATACCTATGTCATCGATAAAGACAGCCGTCCTCCGTGCCGCGAAACCTGCCCTATCAATCAGGAAGCTGCGGGCTATGTGACTCTTATATCGAAAGGGCGCTTTGAGGAAGCAGCCCGTCTCATAAGGCAGCAGAATGCTCTTCCGAGTGTCTGCGGTCGAGTCTGCTACCACCCGTGTGAATCGGAATGCAACCGTAAATTTGTGGACAAACCGGTTTCCATTAAAAATCTTAAAAGATTTGCCATTGACTGGGAACTTGAGAACAAAGGAGCACCTGACCCTCCAAAAATAGAGAAAAAAAGAGGGGAAAAGATAGCCATCATCGGCTCAGGCCCTTCAGGCCTTGTGTGCGGCCATGACCTGGCCTTAAAAGGGTACGATGTCACCATCTTTGAAAAGCTGCCTGTTGAGGGCGGGATGCTCAAAGTAGGAATACCGGAATACAGGCTTCCAAAAAAAATTCTTAAACGGGATATAGACTATATCAAAAAACTGGGTGTGGAAATAAAAACAAACAAAGCTCTGGGTAAAGACTTTGACATCAAAGGCCTAAAAAACATGGGGTATCAGGCTGTGTATATAGCCACAGGTGCCCACAGAAGCAGAAAAATGGACATTCCCGGAGAAGACCAATTTGATGGTGTCTATCATGGAGTTGATTTTCTCCGCAATATAAGTCTTCAAAAACCGCAGCCGGTTGGGAGAAATGTCGCCATCATAGGAGGAGGGAACACGGCCATTGACGCAGCCAGGACCGCCCTTCGCCTTAAAGCTGATAGAGTGACCATCCTTTACAGAAGAACCCGAAAGGAAATGCCTGCTGAAGAGGCTGAAATCCAGGCCGCTGAAGCTGAAGGAGTCCGTATAAAGTACCTGACGGCTCCTGTTGAGGTTTTAGGCAAATCAGGGAAAGTAACCGGAATGAAATGTATAAAAATGGAACTCGGAGAACCCGATTCAAGCGGGAGGCGGCGCCCCGTTCCCATTGAAGGCAGCGAGTATAAACTGGATATTGACACCATTATAATAGCAGTCAGTCAATCTCCTGAAATCGATTACGCTGAAACGGGAGACCATCTCAAACTTACGAAATGGAGCACTCTTGACATCAACCCAGATACAATGGAAACCGAAATAAAAGGAGTCTTTGCAGGAGGAGATGTGGTTCGAGGCCCGGATACTGTCATAACAGCCATGGGGGACGGAAAGCGGGCCGCTGAAGTGATTGACAAATTCATAAAGGGAGAGCCCTTAAAGGATTTCAAAACAAGAAGGTGCCATCCCCTTCCTGAACGAGACGAAAATGACCGGCCTCACAGGTATTCCCCTCCTTTCAAGGACCTGCCTAAAAAAAGCCGCACTGAAATGAAAGAACTTGATCCTGAGAAACGCCGTCATTCTTTTGAAGAAGTGGAACAAGGCTACTCCGAAGAAGAAGCGAAAAAAGAAGCCTCAAGGTGCCTGAACTGCGGACTTTGTGTCGAGTGCCACGTCTGTGAAACCGTTTGTGAAGCACATGCCATCGACCATGACATGACAGACGAAATAGAAGAGATCAAGGTAGGCCAGATTCTTGTGACCACAGGTTTCGACACCATTGGTTCAGAAGCGCTCACTCCTTACGGCTACGGAAAGTTCGATAATGTTCACACAAGCCTGGAGTTTGAAAGGATCGTGAGTTCCACCGGGCCGACTAAAGGCAATATTTTGATGAAAAACGGAAAAGAACCCAGGGCCATCGGCATCATACACTGTGTTGGGTCCAGAGATGTCAACTTTCATCCCTATTGCTCCCGTGTATGCTGCATGTACGCTCTTAAGTTCGCTCATTTGATAAAAGACAGGACCAATGCGGAGGTGTATCAATTTTATATTGATATGCGTTCGTTCGGAAAAGGATATGAAGAATTCTATTCAAGGATACTTGATGAAGACGTAAACGTTATCCGTGGAAAAGTATCCGAAGTCATTAGATCCGGACATTCTGACAACGGCACAAAACCGCTGATTATCAAATGTGAAGACACTTTGATAAAAAAGTACAGGGAGATCCCGGTAGATATGGTCATTCTCTGCAACGCTATAGAACCCCAGCGTGATGCGGAAAAAACAGCAAGGCTCTTTTCCATAAGCCGAAGCCCTGACGGCTTCTTTCTTGAAAAACATCCCAAGCTTGATCCCACGAGTACAGCGACAGACGGAGTCTATATTGCCGGGTGCTGTCAGGGGCCCAAGGATATTCCGGATTCAGTAGCTCAAGCAAGCTCAGCCGCAGCAAGAATACTATCCAACATCTCCAAAGGCCAGATAGAGCTCGAACCCATCCAAGCCGAGATCGACCCGGAGCGCTGTGCGGGCTGCCGGCTCTGCAACAATCTGTGCCCATACGGAGCTATCAGTTTTGATGAAGAAAGAGCCATTTCGGTCGTGAACGAAGCCCTCTGTAAAGGATGCGGAACATGTGTGGCAGCATGCCCGTCTTCAGCCTCTACAGCCAAGCATTTCTCTGACACACAAATTCTTGCTGAAATAGAGGGCATTCTTCGAACCTAACTGTAATAAATATTGCTCTGGACAACAGGGTTCGATTTTGTATAAACTAGTATAAATCCAGATAAGGAAATATTCATGCAGGAAAAAAATCATTCTGTCGTAGTTATAGACGATGAAGAGTCAATGCGTGATTCCTGCCGTATGATACTTGAAAAAGACGGATTTCTTACTGAAACGGCAGAAGACGGAAAAAAGGGTCTTGAAAAAGTCAAAGAAATGAACCCGGACATTGCGCTGGTTGACTTAAAAATGCCCGGCATCGGCGGCTTGGATGTGATTGAAAAAATAAAAGAAATATCCCCGGATACTGTTCCGATCGTCATTACAGGTTACGCAACAGTCGAGTCAGCCGTTGAAGCCATGAAAAAAGGCGCATATGACTTTCTCCCCAAACCTTTTACCCCTGAACAACTCAGGGTCATCATAAAAAGAGGCCTTGAAAAAATAAAGCTGTTCAGGGAAGCAGAATCGCTCAGAAAAGAAAAAAAGCTCATAGAAGAAAATTTCATCACAATGGTATCCCATCAGCTCAGAAGCCCCCTGGTTGCCATTGCCCAGTACTTTGAGGTCATGCTCTCAGGTTATGTGGGAGAGATGTCCAAAGAGCATAAAGACATGTTATCCAAAGCCAGAAACAGAGTCGAAAGCCTGTTGGAACTTATCAATGACTGGCTTGATGCGGCCCGAATCGATAAAGGGCAGCTGGTGGAAAAATTTAAACCGGTCTCTCTGCATAATATTTTAAAAAAACAAATCGAATTTCTTCAGCCCATTGCAGAAAAGAATAAAATAAATCTTGAAATCGAACCTCCCACAGGAAAAAGCACGATCAGAGGTGATAAGGAAACTCTGGAACAGGCCTTTGCAAACCTGCTGAATAATGCGGTCAAATACAACAAGCCGAACGGTTCGGTAACGATCTCGTTCCGGGAAAAGGATGATTGTATCATTACTGATATCAAGGATACCGGTGTAGGAATAGATAAAAAACATATTCCCCAGCTCTTCAATCAGTTTTTTCGTGTCAACCGGAGCGAAGGCAAACAGGGGAAAGGCTCAGGACTGGGACTTTCCATATCAAAAAAGATTATAGATGCTCATTCAGGAAGGATAGATGTCTCGAGCACCCTGGGAAAAGGAAGCACGTTCTCAGTGACTCTCCCCAAACACAAGAAGGCAACAGACTGAATCCATACCTTTATGTGATAACCATAAAAAAACCATTCTAAAAATAATAGCTATAGAAGCAAAAAACATGTACAATCTCGGAGAAAAATTGGCCGAGGAAATGGAAGAAAAGATACCTGTGATTATAAAAAAATTAAAATCCTTATTGGAAGATATTTCAAAATGAAAAAAAAAGAAGTCATGGTTTTGGAAGACCTGCTTGGCTCAAACAAGAAAATAGCCGGAGATATCCGGAAAAAACTATCTGAAAAGGGAATTCTTGCCATCAATCTCCTCAGCTCTCCCGGGGCCGGGAAAACATCTCTGCTGGAAAAACTCTCAGAAGTACTAACCCCTGGTTACAAAATGGCAGTGATAGAAGGGGACATTGAAACCGAAAGGGATGCAGAAAGAATAAGAGCGAAAGGGATACAGGCATGGCAGATATCTACCGGAGGCGCCTGTCATCTAGATGCAAAAATGGTCGGCAAAGTATTCTCAGAGATTCCCACTGACCTGGATTTCCTGTTCATAGAAAATGTCGGTAACCTGGTATGCCCTGCCAGCTTTGATCTGGGGGAAAGCCTTCGGTGTGTGCTTCTTTCTATCCCGGAAGGAGACGATAAACCCAAAAAATACCCCAAAGCGTTTTTTACTTCAGATGCTCTTATCATCAGCAAAACAGACCTTCTGGACAAAATGCCTTTCAACGTCAATCGGGCTGTTCAGGAAAGCCTGGATGTCAATCCGAAATTGAAAGCATTTAAGATCAGCTCTGTTGATGGGACCGGTATCAAAGAGTTCGTAGATTATCTCGTAAAAAACCTAAATAAACTGCGTCGAGCAAATGCATGAACTTTCTTTAATCGCCAATCTGTTTGAAATCATGGAGCAAAAGGCAAAGGAAAAAAATTCCAAAAAAATCACCTATGTCAAGCTTCAGGTCGGAGTGCTTTCCGGAGCTGTCCCGGAACTGCTGGAAACAGCTTTTAACATCTACAAAAAAGAAACCTTGGCATCAGAGGCTGATCTGGAAATCGAAAAAGTCCCTCTCAAACTGAAATGCAAGGACTGCGGGGCACTGACCATTAAAGACGACCTGGTCCTTAACTGCAGCTCATGCGGTTCCACTAACCTCGAAACTCTTGAGGGGACAGATCTCTATCTAGAAAAAATGGAACTTGAAATCGAAGACAGCTGAAGAATCTAATTTTATAGATTCATTGCTTATTTTTTTTAAAAAATATGATATAATGTTTATAATC
>JAGGYH010000117.1 GCA_021162615.1 Candidatus Aminicenantota bacterium | reverse complement strand
ATATGGTAATATAAAATTTCAGCTCTAAGTAAATCTTAAAGAGATTAATGGAGAATATGCATAGGAGGAGGAAAAGTGAAAAAGAGAGGCTGGTTTTTTAATTTTTTCGTCACCCTTATTGCAACATTCATCGTAGCCGGTGTAGTCACACTGCTATGGAGCCTTATAGCGCATGGTGAGGCCCAGATAGACTGGGAGACATCGTTTTTATTTGCTGTTATATTCAGCATTGTCATCCCGATGCTGGAGCGGTGGAATAGAGGATAAAAAGGCTTGAATTCATTTGTGAAGTTTTTCTCATCCATAAAAGTCTCCATATTCCTTCTTATCATCATCACCCTTGCCACCACACTGGGTACCCTTGTCCCTCAGGGAAGGAGTGTTGAAGCGTATACAGAAAAATACGGGGATTGGGCACCTTTTCTTATAAAATCGGGGATAACGCGTCTCTACCAATCCCCATGGTATCTCTTTCTTTTGCTTCTGTTCTTTATAAACATCATTGTCTGCTCCCTCACCCGTATTAAGAAAAAATTCACTCAGGCGTTTAAACCCCAAATCATGACCGAAGAAAGGAAACTGGAGACGCTGAGCTTAAAAAAAACATTCACATGCCCTCAATCTGTTTCCCAGGCGGAAAAAAGGCTTAAGGAAATTTTGAGCTCAAGAGGGTATAAGGTTAAAGAGCAATCAACCCAGGGAATTTTTTTTCTTCTCGCCCGTAAAAGATTTTCGGGGCTTTTTGGATCCGACATCGTTCATTTGGGAATCCTGATCGTGATTTTAGGAGGCTTTATAAGCGGGGCTGCTGGTTTCAGGGAAAACATAGCGCTTGCTGCAGAAGAAACAAAATCCGTCCCCGGAACTGACTTTTTCTTAAAACTCAACAGATTCGAAACCCATTATTACCGGGATAGAAGTGTGAAGGACTGGAAGAGCACTCTCTCTCTTATTAAAAACAGCAAAATCATTATGACAAAAACCATTGAAGTCAATCACCCTCTTTCCTATAAAGGATTTGTTTTTTATCAGAGCGGCTACGGATGGGACTGGAGAAATCCCGAAGTCGAACTTGTGATGGAAAGAAAAACAGAAAATCCTTTTTCAGAATCCATCAGAACCATAGTGGGGGAGAAAAAATCCATCAAAGAAAAAGAAATTGAAATAGACCCTTTGTATTTTGTCCCGGATTTTGTTCTCACGGAAGAAAACAAGGTGACCACACGCTCTCTTGAGCCAAACAATCCGGCATTGTATGTGAAAATCTCGGAAAAAGGAGAGATCGTCTTTGCCGGATGGCTGTTCCTGAAATACCCTGAGTTTAACACCAGGAATTCCCAAGGAGATTCATTTCTGTCCGTAGAATTCAAGGATTTAAAAGCAGAGCCCTATTCAATCATACAAATAGCCAAGGATCCCGGAGTCCCTTTCATTTGGGCAGGATGTTTTTTTGTGATGACCGGCCTTTTTCTGGCTTTTTACTTTATTCCCAGGCAGCTGAGGTTTCTGATAAAAAAAGAAAACCAGTACACCAGAGTCTCTGCCGGAGGAACAGCAGCAAAAGCAAAAGACTCGTTTAAAAGGGAGTTTGATAAAATCATCCAATCATTCAGGAGAACAGGATGACAGAGAGCGCTCTCTTTTTTTGTGCTTTTATCCTTTATGCAGTTTCAGCCGCCTCTCTCTTTGTTTATCTTTTTTCTGAAAAAGATAAGTGGGCCCGGACAGGTTATCAAATCATCTTTGCAGGATTTATCATACACACCGCAGCCCTTGCAGCAAGAACACTAGAAAGCGGCCATGCTCCGTTTACCAATATGTATGAATCCCTCTCTTTTCTTGCCTGGTGCGGAGCCTTTGCTTATGTATCAATGGAAGGGAAATACAAGATAAGAAAAGCAGGCCCTTATTTCATACTGATCATCATCGTTCTCATGGCACTTGCCTCATCCCCCCTGATGCCCAAAGAAGTCCGACCGCTTATGCCCGCTCTGCAGAGCTACTGGCTGTGGCTTCATGTCTCTGTTACTCTTCTGGGAGAAGCCTTTTTTGCCATGGCCTTTGTGACCAGTATTCTTTATCTCATAACAAAATCAAAAAAATCAATCCGGTCCAAGCAAAAAAAAGACCTTACCCCTGAAAGGCTGGACTTTATATCCTACAAATGCATTGCCGTGGGATTTCCTCTCTTCACTCTGGGCGGGCTTGTTTTCGGAATGATCTGGGCCTACAAAGCCTGGGGAAGATATTGGGGATGGGATCCAAAGGAAGTCTGGAGCCTTATCACATGGTTCGTGTTTGCTCTTTATCTTCACACCCGGCTGGTCATGGGATGGAAGGGAAAGCGCTCTGCTATTACAGCAATTATCGGATTTCTGGCTGCTCTGTTTACTTATTTCGGAGTGAATTACCTTTTAGCCGGATTGCACAGCTATTTATAATCAAGGTCAAGTACTAATGGAGCCCGGTTATCTCCCCCTTATCAGTGATGTCAATACGTTCCGCGGCCGGCCTCTTGGGAAGCCCGGGCATGGTCATGATATCTCCGCAGTACACCACCACAAATCCGGCTCCGGAACTGACTGAAACATCGGTCACTATCAGAGTGAAATCTTCGGGCTTTCCCAGAAGCTCTTTGTCATCTGACAGGGACGCCTGGGTCTTGGCAACACATATGGGAAATTCCTTGAAGCCCTCTTCTTCAATACGCTGGATCTTCCTTCGTATTTTCCCTTCCATGGCCACTGACTTGGCACCGTAGATGTCTCTGGCTACTTTTTCGATTTTTTCTACAAGCGGCAAATTTGATTCATAGGTATACTTAAAGTCCTTTTTGTCTTTATCTGCTGCCTCCATGACCTGTTCGCCCAATTCTTTTCCTCCCTTGCTTCCTTCTGCCCAAAGCCGGCTCTCCGCCGCTCTTGCGTTTTCGCCCTGGCAGAGCTTTTTAACTCTAGCTATCTCAGCATCTGTGTCCGACGTGAATCGATTTACAGCCACCACAAGGGGAATCCCGAAATCTTTCATGTTCTCGATATGCTTTTGTAAATTTTCAAATCCTTTTTCAATGGCACCCAGATTTTCTTTCTGAAGGTCTTTGCGTTCGATTCCTGCATGATGTTTCAGCGCTCTCACGGTTGCGACCAGCACCACAGCATCAGGCGGAGGAATATGACCTGTTCTCACAACTATATTGAAAAATTTCTCCGCACCCAAGTCTGAACCGAACCCTGTTTCAGTAACCACGTAGTCAGAAAGCTGAAGTGCCATCCGGGTTGCGATAACTGTGTTGGTCCCATGGGCAATATTGGCAAAAGGACCCCCGTGAATCAAGGCAGGTGTGCCTTCAAGGGTCTGGACGATATTAGGTTTTATGGCATCTTTAAGAAGAGCGGCCATAGAACCATGTGCGTTTATCTGGCGGGCAAAAACAGGCTCTCTCTCAGAAGAATAACCAATAATGATATTTCCCAGCCTTTCTTTCAAATCTTTTATGTTTTTGGAAAGGCAAAGAATAGCCATGACTTCAGAAGCTGCGGTTATATCCATCCCGGTTTCCCTGGCAATGCCTCTGAGAGGGCCGCCGATCCCCACCACTACTTCTCTAAGAACCCGGTCATCTACGTCCAAGACACGCTTCCAGGTCACACGCCTGCAGTCAAGAAGGCCACCAGGGCCGTCAAAATGCAGGCGGTTGTCCACCATGGCTGCAAGAAGATTATGGGCGGATGTAACGGCGTGAATGTCACCCGTGAAATGAAGATTGATTTCATCCGAAGGCACAACCCGTGCTTTCCCGCCTCCGGTTGCTCCTCCTTTTAGACCGAACACAGGCCCTAAGGATGGTTCCCGGAGGGCCGCGGTTGTTTTTTTCTTCATGCTGCTCAGTGTGTCCGCCAGGCCAATAGTGGTTAGGGTTTTTCCTTCTCCAGAGGGAGTTGGTGTCATCGCGGTTACCATTACCAGCTTCCCTCTCCTGTCTTCAGGGTTAAAATTATCTTCTCTGTTTATTTTGGCTTTGTACTGTCCATAATACTCAAGTTCATCTTCACTTATCCCGATTTTGGCAGCGATCTGCTCAATAGGAATAAGGGGTTTCTTTTTTTCCGATGTGCTGTCTTTATTCATAGAGGTCTCCTTTACTCTTTATGAATATATCACGAAACAGCCTTCTTTTCTATGTTCAGCTCGAAAATCAGCCTTGACAAAGCCATAATGACAAACTATTATGTGACCATATGACTATTTTGGTCATATAAATATAATAGGTCAAAACAAAGAGTGTAAAAAGTGACTCTAAAAAAGAAATGGGGCTTTGTCATTTGGATGCTCCTAATCACCACTGGAACTTCTTATCCCCAAACGATCCAGTCAAGAGGGCTGGTTACGTCCTGGCTGGCCGGAAGCGCCAAAAAAGCAGTCCAGCCTTTCCTGGGGCTCCGG
Organism: Candidatus Aminicenantota bacterium; assembly: GCA_021162615.1. GTDB lineage: Bacteria > Acidobacteriota > Aminicenantia > Aminicenantales > Aminicenantaceae > WJMT01. Next base: position 993 of record JAGGYH010000117.1, on the reverse strand, counting down.
TACATCCCCGCTTTTTCAATAGAACACTCTTTTGATAAAGGATACACTCTGGATGCCGAGGTTTCTCTGAATGCTTACGGGAATCTGAATTTTCATACCCTGAAAGATGTTGAGTCAGACGGGGACGTAAAGCCTTACAGAATGTGGGTGCGTTTTTCCACCAAACGGTTTGAAGCAAGGCTGGGACTTCAAAAAATCAACTTCGGTTCTGCTTATATGTTCAGACCATTGATGTGGTTTGACCGGATGGACCCCAGGGATCCTCTTATGCTCACAGATGGCGTTTATGGACTACTTCTGCGCTATTATTTTTTAAACAATGCCAATATCTGGCTGTGGGGACTTTACGGAAACAACGACACCAAAGGATGGGAGTTTGTCCCAAACTCTGATAAAACCTCTGAATTCGGGGGAAGAGCGCAGATCCCTGCCGGAAAAGGAGAGCTTGGTTTTTCCTTTCACCACCGCACCATTGACGCAAGTGAAACGCTTCAAGAAATATACCGGAGCAATGAACAAAATATCCCGGAAAACCGCTTTGCTGTAGACGGAAAATGGGATATTGGCATCGGTTTGTGGTTTGAAGGAGCTGTGTTCAAACAAAATTCCTCCTGGCTCCCGTATCCTTGGCAGCAGATGCTCACTTTAGGAATCGACTATACTTTTGGTATCGGAAACGGACTCAATGCCATGGGAGAACACTTTGTCTTCGGACAGAGCTCTGAGTTTCTCTCTTCAGGGCGAAGCCTCGAGTTCTCAGCTGTCTCGCTCAATTATCCTTTAGGGCTGCTTGATTCGGTTTCCATGATGATTTACTATGACTGGGAAAATCATGACTTTTACCGGTTTATCAACTGGCAGAGGACTTATGACCAGTGGCAGATCTATGTCATGGGATTCTGGAATCCTGAAGAATTTCTCATATACCGGACAAATACAGAAAGCAGCCTTTTTACAGGAACCGGATTCCAAATTATGGTAGTATATAATTAT
>JAGGYH010000023.1 GCA_021162615.1 Candidatus Aminicenantota bacterium | reverse complement strand
TTTACCTTTTAGGCGAGCCGATCTTACTGCATCTGCTTTGTTACAAGGCATTCGCAGTGAAGGACCACACCTTCATGCCTTGTGCCTCGCATCTGCAGCAAGCTTGACTCGTGAATAATCCAGGTTACTGGACCTTGGCTCCGGCCGGGATGTCTTCCGTAAAGAATGGGATAACGGCGGTTCCGTCATCTTTCATTGCTGCCAGCAGCATAGCTTGAGATTCGATTCCATGTATAGTGGCCGGTTCGAGATTGGCGATAACAACGAGTTTTTTCCCGACAAGGTCTTCAGGTTCATAGGTTTCCAAGATGCCGGCGACCATCTGTCTTTTTTCATCTCCAATGTCAACCTCCAGCTTTATGAGCTTTCGGGTTCCTTCCACTTTTTCAGCACTCAGAATTTCAGCGACCCTTAGGTCCATTTTTTTAAATTCATTAAAAGATATTTGACTCATTTCTCCCTCCTTTTTGGATGTTTCTATATCGCTTTTTTCTTCTTCCTTTAAAAAGTCTTTAAGATCTACTCTGGGAAATATGGGTTCAGGGTTTTTGATTTCACGGGAAACTTCGTAGTCCTCAAATTTCAAGTTGTCAAGTTTCTCATCTTCTATCTTTTTTTCTTCGCCCAGAAGATCCCATATTTTTTGGGCTGATTCAGGCATGACCGGATAGAGCAGGGTGCTTATTCCGCGTAAAGCGCAGGCTGCCTGATACAGAATGCGGGCTAGCCGCTTTTTTTGGGTCTCGTCCTTAGCCAAACTCCACGGTTCTGAATCGGCCAGGTATTTGTTCACAGAACCGATGTAACTCCATATCTCTTCAAGAGCCCTGTTTATGGAATAGTTGTCATAATGTTCCATAACTCTTGACTTTAAAACATCGAATCTTTTTCTGAGACTGATGTCGTCACTTTTTTCCTCTCCGAGAGTATCGATTTTTGCATTAAAATATTTTCTGATCATGATTAGTGTTCTCTGGACCAGGTTTCCCAGGTCATTAGCCAAATCAGAATTGCATCTGTGAATAAATCCTTCATGGGAGAAATTTCCATCCATTCCGATAGGGATTTCCCGGAGGAGGAAGTATCTTAACGCATCTGTCCCAAAGCTTTTGAGTATGATGTTCGGGTCAAGGACATTGCCTCTTGACTTGGACATTTTTGTTTTGTCTTTCAGCCACCATCCATGTCCGTATACGGTTTTTGGAAGAGGAAAATCTCCGGCCATAAGAAAAGCAGGCCAGTATACCGCATGAAACCGGAGGATATCCTTTCCTATCAGATGGATATCCGGAGGCCAAAAGGTCTGATAAAGCTCTTTATCCCAACCATATCCGATCCCCGTCAGATAATTATTCAGGGCATCGAACCAGACATAGATGGACTGGTCCGGGTCATCCGGAACAGAGATGCCCCATTTCACTGTGGAGCGTGTGATACTCAAGTCCTTGAGCCCTTTTTTGACAAAACTTCTGATTTCATTCAGCCGGCTTTCAGGCCTTACAAAAGGAGGATCGTCTTTTTCATAAAGTTCCAGGAGCCTGTCCTGATAAGCGGACAAACGGAAAAAATAACAATCTTCAGAGACTTTTCCCGCTTCTTTGCCGCAGTCAGGGCAAATCTTGTGCCCCTCCTTTTCCAAAGGCACATCTTCAGAAAGAAAATTTTCACAGCTTACGCAGTAATATCCTTCATAGACTCCCTTGTAAATATCTCCTTTTTCCTTGAGCTTACGGAAAAGGTCCTGCACTCCATTCTCATGCCTTTTTTCCGTGGTCCTGATAAAATAATCATAGGATATATCCAATTCTTCCCAGAGGCTTTTAAACCTTTTGACCACCTTGTCAGCAAGTTCAATGGGTTTGATTCCTTTCTCCTGAGCGCTTTTTTCTATTTTTTGTCCGTGTTCGTCGGTTCCCGTCAGGAAGAAAACTTTCTTCCCGGCCAATTTATTATACCGGCTTAGGGCATCAGCGATAATGGTGGTGTAAGCATGCCCGATATGGGGAACATCATTCACATAATAGATGGGGGTGGTGATGTAAAAAGTCTGTTTAGGTTTCTCGTCCACTGGTCAAGCCTCCTCTGATTAGAGTCATAGCCTCTGTTCTGGTGGCACTGGAAGTGCGGAAAGAGCCTCTGACCGCCGATGTGACGGTCAGGGATTTCGGCTTTTTAGCTCCCCTCATGGACACACACATATGCTCGGCTTCAATAACCACCATGACTCCTAAAGGTTTCAGGTTCTCGTTTATGGTATCAGCGATCTGCTTTGTGAGCCTCTCCTGAACCTGGAGGCGTCGGGAAAACACTTCAACAGCCCGGGCGATCTTGCTCAAGCCCACGATGCGTCCCCCTTTTGGAATGTAAGCCACATGAGCAATTCCTGCGAAGGGCAGGAGGTGGTGTTCACACATCGAATACAGGGGTATGTTCTTGATGATAACCATCTCATCATGTTTCTCTCCCTTTATGGGATGAAGGAATTCTGAAGGGTCCTTCTCGGTCCCTCCCAGAATCTCTTTAAACATAGATACAACCCTTTGAGGTGTTCGTTCAATCCCTGGTCGTGATAGGTCTTCTCCGATTCCTTCTAAAATGAGTTTGACTCCCTGTTCGATCTTTTTTTGATTCACTTTCTTCTCCCTAAATCTCTATCCTTTTTTAATGGATGAAAATTCATTTATTGCCATTTCCATGATTGTTTTTAAAGGCACACCTTTTTTACCCGCAGCTTTTTTGCAGTCAGAGAATTCCGGCTGGATATTGATCAATTTTCCCTCAAATTCAGCTGTTTTAATGGAAATGGTCTCTCCCATGACTTTTACATTCAATTTTTTTCGTTTAAGCACCTGTCTGTTTACAGGAAAATATCTCAGGCCTATGGAGCTGGTCTCTTTAAAGACAAGGGCTGTTAAGCTGTCTATTTTATTGAATTCCGCAAGTATGGTCAATTTAGTGGCAAGGCGGTTTTTTTTCATAACAACCGGGGTTAGGAAGGCGTCCAGAGCTCCCTTTTTGAGTGCTTTCTCCAGGAAGGCCGCAATGATCTGGGGATTTGAGTCGTCAATATTCGCTTCTATCTGAAAGATTTTCTTGCCCGGCTGGTGTTCACGCACATCGCCATAGAAGACACGAAGGACATTGGGGAATCCTTTAAAATCCCTTCCTCCGGCTCCGCAGCCGATTTTTTCATAGCTGAGTTCAGGAAAAGGGGAAAAATCTTTGGCTAATGATATGATAATGGCCGCTCCGGTAGGGGTGACCAGTTCCTCTTTAATGTGTGCTGAATAAACAGGGATTGTCTTGAGAAGCTCTGCAGCGGCAGGGGCAGGAACAGGCAATATTCCGTGGGCCGCTTGAACGTGCCCTCCCCCCAGATTTAAAGGAGAGGAGTGGAATTCCTGTATATCGAGCTGTTCTGCCAGAAAGCAGGTTCCCACGATATCAATGATGGCATCGTCAGCCCCTGCTTCGTGAAGGTGAGCGGAGGCAAAGTCACTTCCGTGCACTTTGGCTTCGGCTTTGAAGAGGTTTTTAAATATAAGAGAGGCTTTGTTTTTTACGGTCGCTGAAAACAGACTTTTCTCTATGATCTTTTCAATGTCCGCCCATTTTCTCGCAATGTTTTCTTTTCTCTGGACGGATACATCCACTTTTAAAGCCCTCAGAGAAGACCTTTGTGTTTCTTTGATATCGATCTCAACCGGAAGGTTAAGGGAGCCCATTTTCTTTATAAATACTTCCACATCAGCTCCTAAGTCCAGAAGAGCTCCCAGTGTCATATCTCCGCTTATTCCTGAAGATGCATCAAAATAAGCATATTTCATTTTTCTCTTCCTTTAGTCTGTCGAATGATATTGTTGAGAATGTCTGAAATTTCAGGAAGGACGTCTCCAGCTTTTCCTCTTATGCTGGTATCGGCTCTGGGCGTGAGAGGTGTTGATTCAGGATTAATTTCTATGACCTTGACCCCTGATTCCGCAGCGGTCATAGGGATGGAGGCGGCCGGATACACCAGGGATGAAGTGCCGATAGCGAGCATCAGGTCAGCCTTTGAGCACATTTTCACAGCTTCACTCAGAAGCTTCGTATCCAAAGATTCTCCGAACCAGACTACATGAGGTCTCATCAGGGCCCCGCATTTTTTGCATATAGGGGGGATCTCTTTAAGAGGGCAGGAGTGGTCTTCAGTGACGGTCCCTTCTTTGGTGCATCTTAATTTCCAGATATTTCCATGCAGTTCGATGATATTTTCAGAACCGGCCTTCTGGTGAAGTCCGTCTATGTTTTGAGTTATAACATAAAGAGAGGAAAAGAGATCGTTCCATTCCGCAAGGATTTTATGGCCCGGATTCGGCTGTTTGTCCGCGATGATATTTCTCCGCCAGTCATACCACTCCCAGACAAGCTTCGGGTTGGTGGAAAAGGCAGCGGGAGTCGCAAGGTCCTGGGCTTTGAATTGTTTCCATAGTCCGTCTTTTCCGCGGAATGTGGGAATCCCTGACTCAGATGATATGCCGGATCCTGTGAAAGCAATGATGTTATCTGCTTGAGATAGAAGTTGAGCCGCTGTCTGAACTTTTTCCCTTATATCCATAATGTTTTCCTTGGACAATAGAATAACTGAATTATCCTCAAACCTCAAGTGTGAAAACTCTCGGAGAGGGCTTATTTCCCTTGTACTATCAATACTTTTGCGTTGTTCTTGAAAAAATCTTGCATATCGGGGGAAAGAAAATGATAATAATGATATTGCCGTTTTTTGAATATTCAAGATCATTTAAAGAGGAGATGAGATATGACAGATTTTAAGCGCGAAGGGAATCCCACTGCTGATTTCGGCATAATCGGAGGCACGGGACTCTACGATATGAAAGGAATAGAGGGACTGAAAACAGTGGAACTCAACACTCCGTTTGGCCGTCCTTCGGATGCGTATATAACAGGATCGCTGGAGGGAAAAAACGTAGCTTTTCTCAGCAGGCACGGCCGGGGACACAAACGGCTCCCCTCGGAAATTAATTACAGGGCAAACATTTATGGATTTAAAATGCTTGGAGTGAGCCGTATTATCTCCGTAAATTCAGTAGGTTCTCTCAAGGACGAAATAAAACCCACGGATATTGTGTTCCCTGACCAATTTTATGATAAGACTTACAGAGAAAATACTTTTTTCGGTGAAGGATTGGCAGCTCATATAGGATTTGCCCATCCTGTATGTCCCGATCTTTCAGGTCTGCTATATAAGACAGGAAAAAGCCTGGGTTTGAGGGTCCATGACAAGGGAACTTATGTCTGTATCCAGGGGCCTCACTTTTCAACTATTGCAGAATCTCATATCCACAGAATGTGGGGCTGTGATGTTATCGGCATGACCAGCGCTACGGAAGCAAAGTTATGCAGGGAGGCAGAGATTTGTTATGCTGCAATGAGCCTGGTAACGGATTATGATGTATGGCATGAATCCGAAGGGCCTGTCTCTGTGGAGATGATCCTGGCCAATATGGAAAAGAACGTGAGCAGCGCGCAGAATATTATAAGGAGCGCCTTGAAAGTCATCCCTGAGAGAAGTGAAAGCACGTGTGAATGCCGGGATGCTTTGAAAAACTGTATTGTGACGCATCCTGAAGCCATATCTCCGGACACACAGAAAAGATTAAGCCTTCTTGTTGATAAATATTTAAAATCCGCAGAGAAAGGGAAATAAACAGATGAGTTTAGTCATAGCCGGCTCCATTGTCTTTGATACCATAGAAACACCCTGTGAAAGAAGAGAAAGAATCATAGGAGGGTCCTGTTCGTATTCAGCCCTTGCAGCCAGTTATTTTACAAAGCCGAGGATCGTTTCTGTCGTGGGCGATGATTTTCCCGAGGAAATGATAGAAAAATTCAATGAGAAAGGTATAGATACGAGGGGATTGGTTCGAAAAAAAGGGAAGACTTTTCACTGGGAGGGGAAATACGGCGATGATCCCAACCAGAGAACCACCATAAAGACAGAAGTCAATGTTCTCCGGGAATTCAAGCCTCATCTGCTGCCTGATTACAGGGAAGCTGATATTGTGCTTTTAGGGACCATTGCTCCTGAGATTCAGCTAGATGTCCTCTCCCAGGTCAAAGAGCCCAAGTTGACAGCTATGGATACCATTAATTTCTATATAGAGAACAGCTATGGATCCCTTTTGGAGAGCATAAAAAAAGTGGACATCTATTTCGGCAATGATGAGGAGGTCAAAAAGATAACCGGAGAGACAAATCTTATAAAAGCAGGCAAAAAATTCCTGGAACAGGGGCCGTCTTTAGTGGTGATTAAAAAGGGCGAACACGGTGTGATGATGATCGGACAGGAATTTATCTCGGGCATGCCGGCTTATCCGTGTGAGGATGTGGTTGACCCGACCGGAGCCGGAGACAGCTTTGCAGGCGGATTTTTAGGTTACCTGGATAAAGTCAATTCATTCCAGGAGAAAGACCTGAGGAAAGCGGCTGTTTACGGAAGTGTGATGGCCTCATTCACTATACAGGATTTTGGTATCAAGCGTTTGGAATCACTGACCGCTTCAGAAATAGACAGGCGTTTTGAAGAAATAACAAAAATAGTTTCTTTTTGAGGTCTGTCAATGGACAAAATGATAGAGGAGGATAGGATGTGTGAACGCGATTATCCCGTAGAACCTTATAAGATCAAATCAGTAGAACGGATCAAAAGGCTGTCCCGGGAGCAGAGGGAGAAAGCCTTGAAGGATGCCGGTTACAATATGTTCAGTATCCCTTCAGAAAAAGTATTTATTGACCTTTTAACTGACAGCGGGACTTCAGCTATGAGCGACAACCAATGGGCCGGACTCATGACCGGTGATGAATCGTATGCGGGTTCCCGTAATTTTTTTCATTTCGCAGAGACTATACAGGATATCACAGGCTTCAAACATGTGATTCCCACCCATCAGGGAAGGGCCGCGGAAAGAATTCTTTTCACAGTGACCACAAGAGAGGGGAATTATGTTCCCAATAATATCCATTTCGATACCACAAGGGCAAACCTTGAGATCAGGGGCGTTGAGTGCGCTGACCTGGTTCAGGAGAAAGCCTATGACCCGGAAGCGGATATCCTTTTCAAGGGAGATATGGATATCGATAAACTGGAGAATTATATCAAAGACAAAAAGCCTGAAAACATTCCCTTTGTGATGATAACCATAACCAATAACAGCGCAGGCGGGCAGCCCGTATCTCTAAGCAATATTAGAAATGTCAGTAAAGTCTGTAGGAAGCACAATATCCCTTTATATATCGATGCCTGCCGATTTGCCGAGAATGCCTATTTTATAAAAAAACATGAGCCCGGATACTCCGGTAAATCCATACCAGAGATCGTTAAAGAGATCTTTTCCTATGCAGACGGCGCCACTATGAGCGCCAAAAAAGACGCTCTGGTCAATATGGGAGGATTCATCGCGGTCAATGATGACGGACTAGCAGAGAGGCTCAAAAACAATCTGATTATAAGTGAAGGATTTGCCACATACGGAGGGCTGGCCGGACGCGACCTGGAAGCTGTAGCACGGGGCTTGAGAGAAGTCCTGGAAGAGGATTATCTGGAACACCGCATCGGTCAGGTGAGGTATCTATGGAAGCTTCTCAGTAAAGAAGGAATTCCTTTGTACGCGCCTCCTGGAGGGCACGCCGTGTATGTGCTTGCCGACCGGTTTCTTCCTCATATTCCGAGGCATGCATATCCGGCCTGGGCTTTAACCGTTGCTTTGTACAGGGAAGCGGGAATAAGAACGGTTGGGATCGGTGGAGTGATGTTCGGGAAGAAAGACGAAAAGACCGGAAAGGAAACATTCCCCGAGCTTGAGCTGGTCCGGTTAGCTATTCCCAGAAGGGTCTACACTCTTTCCCATCTTAACTTTATAGCTGATGCTGTGATACAGACATATAAAAAGCGCGACCAGGTCAAAGGAGTCAGGATCGTTCATCAGGCACCTCATCTGCGTCATTTTACGGCATGTATGGAAGAAATATAGGCTGGACCTAAACCCTGTAGAACCACATAAGAGGCACCCAGAGGGAGTGGGCATAAGGAAGTTTTTTGTGGTTCACATAAATATCTGTTTTTTCCCAGTCAACCACAATATTGAAAACCTGGAAAAGACTCTCTGCTTCTTTTGGTGTAAATGTCACGGAATGGCGGATACGCTCGCCAGTGCCCTTCTCCTTGTATGTAGGAAGCTTTTTTGAGATTTCAACGGCCTTTTTATATTTTTTTGAGGGCTTGTATCCGAATTCAAGGGTGATTTTAAAGACCTCTGCATCTGTCCTCTCGCGCAGAATATTATCCAGCTTTTCTCTCTCTTCCGGTTCAAGTTCTTGCTTTGTGTATTCAGGCATCCGGATACATCCTTTTTTAGGTTATTTTATCTCTTTATATGATAAGATGCCCCTTTTGTCAAAATAAAAAGATACTTCATTTCATATAATATACATGCAGTCGCCGTAGCTGAAAAATCTGTATTTCTCCCTTACCGCTTCCTCATAAGCTTTCATGAGCAGCTCGTATCCTGTAAATGAAGCGGTGAGCATAAGCAGCGTTGAGCAGGGCAGATGAAAATTGGTCAATAGTCTGTCTACGATTTTAAATTGGTATCCTGGGTAAATAAAAAGATTTGTTGAGGAATGACCTGATTTTATCCCGCATTTTCCGGCCGCACTTTCCAGGGCCCTCACCGTAGTGGTGCCCACTGAGACCACTGGGGTTGATTCCTGTTTGGCTTTTGTGATCATCCGGGCTGACTGTTCACTGATAGAATAATCTTCTGTGAGCATCCGGTGATTTCTTATGTTTTTTACCCTCACCGGCTTGAACGTGGCAAGACCGACATCCAGAGTGATATAGGTGAAAGGAATTTTTCTTTTTTTTATTTTATTTAAAATCTCGTCTGTGAAATGGAGCCCGGCTGTGGGAGCGGCAATGGACCCCTGTTCCTGCGCATATACTGTCTGGTACCTTTCGAGGTCAGCTGCTTTTAAATTTGTTTCGGATTTCCCTCTTTTTATATAAGGAGGCAGGGGGGCAAAGCCGATTTTTTTCAATTCTTCAAGCACATTATCTGATAAAAAACGCAGAACACGCCGTCCTTCCGGCCCTTTTTTTATGACTTCCCCTTCAAGAGAGGAGGAAAACACGATCTTATCTCCGGGTTTCAGTTTTTTTGCCGGCCGGCACAGAACTTCCCAGGCTTTATGGTCTGTTTTTTTTAAGAAAAGAAACTCTATTTCCTTATCACCTTTTTTCCCCCACGTTCTGGCAGGTATGACCCTGGTGTTATTAAGGACCAGTAAATTGTTTTTTTGCAGGTAGTTAGGAAAGTCAGTGAACTTCGCATGCGTGATTTTGTTTTTTTCTCTGTGGACCACCATCATGCGGGATTGGTCTCTTTGGGGAAGCGGCTTTTGGGCGATCAGTTCTTTTGGAAGCTTAAAATCAAAATCTTTCAATTCCATTTGAAATTTCTTTGCAGATGTTCAGGGACAGATCATGATTTTTGATCTTTATCGAAGAGATTTTTTTGAGGATTTGAAGAACTTTTTTTGTATCCCAGATGTTCGCAAGCTTTTTGTGTGGAACAGCGCCCTCTTGTGGTCCTTTCAAGAAATCCAATGCGCATGAGAAAGGGTTCGTAGATGGATTCTATGGTGTCTTTATCTTCGTCTATGGCTGCGGATATGGTATTGATTCCAACAGGCCCGCCTGAGAAATTTTCTATTATGGTTGAGAGGATTTTCCTGTCTACGTCATCCAGCCCCATGGAGTCCACTTCCATCATGTCAAGGGCGTTAACAGCTTCTTCAGAGGTGATTTTCCCATCTGCAATGACATCCGCATAGTCCCTGACTCTTCTCAGAAGCCTGTTGGCGACCCTGGGAGTACCCCTGGACCTTTTGGCTATCTGAGCTGCTCCCTGGTCTGTGATGCTTACGTTTAAAATGGAGGCAGACCGTTTGATTATGTCTTTCAGATACTTTTCATCATAGAAGTCGAGCCGGTTGATGATGCCGAACCGGCTTCTTAAAGGAGGGGTGATATGTCCGGCTCGGGTGGTGGCTCCAATGAGTGTAAATTTTTTGAGTTTGAGTTTATGACTCCGCGCACTGGGCCCTTGTCCTATAAGGATATCAAGACTGTAGTCTTCCATGGCAGAATATAGGATTTCTTCCACTGACGGATGGAGGCGGTGGATCTCATCGATAAAAAGGACTTCCTTGTTCTGCAGATTTGTCAGTATCGCAGAAAGGTCGCCGATTTTTTCTATGACCGGACCCGATGTGGGCTTTATCCCCACTCCCATTTGTTTGGCAATGATGAAAGCAAGACTTGTTTTCCCGAGGCCTGGAGGTCCGTATAGGAGCACATGGTCTAGGCTGTCTTTTCTTTTTAAAGCCGCTTTTATGAATATGTTCAGCTTCTTTTTTGTGGTCTCCTGGCCGATAAATTCGCCGAATGTCATAGGACGGAGATTGTCTTCGAATTTGAGGTCCTCTTTTGTCCGGACGGGATTGAGTATCGCATTGATATTTTGTCCCTTTTTCATGGTTGCTCTTGTCTTTCTCTTTGTGTTCTCTTCTTTGCCGTTTTCAGTCTTTATACAATCGTATATCTTATTTTGGGCTTTTTTTCAAGATAAATCCATACTCCGGTATTTTGGTCTCATGGGATTTCTCAACAAAAAGAGAGGGGGGGGAAGAAGATTATATTTTTGCAAGCCTCCTTAGGCTTTCTTTAAGCAGTTTTTCAAATCCCGCTTCTTTTCCCAGCTTTTTTATGGTCTGGTCAACGGTTTCAGAGACTTCTTTTCTTTTAAATCCCAAATTGGTCAGAGCAGAGAGCAGCTCCTCTTTTTCTTTTGATATTCCTGCGGACAGTATTTTTTCTTTATCCGCAAGCTTCCCCTGGAGCTCCAGTGCGATGCGCATGGCTGTCTTTCTGCCTATTCCGGGAACCAGGGATATCCTGTCTATATCGCTTTTTTTTATGGATTCCTCAAGGTCGGAAACACCGATTCCCGAGAGTATGTTCAAGGCTATTTTCGGGCCTATACCAGATATGCTTATGAGTTTCAGGAACAGCTCTTTTTCTTTTTTTGTTAAGAAACCGTAAAGAGAAATAGATGTATCTGTTAGGTGTGTGTAGATATGAAGTTCGGTCTCATCGCCGATTTCCCCCAGTTCAAGATAGGTTGACAAAGGTATTCCCGCGCAGTATCCCACTCCCTGAATATCCAGCACAGCTTCTTCGGGATTTTTATTTATCAGAATGCCTTTGAGATAGGATATCATGGTGTTGCCTTGTGTATATAGTTTTATGTTCCTTTGATTCTGTCAAGAAAAATTCTGGAATTAAGGTGGCAGAAGGCCGCAGCCAGAGCATCAGAGGCATCCTCTTCCATATTTTCATCCTGAATATGAAGAAGCGTCTTGATCATGATCTGGACTTGATTTTTGTCAGCCCGGCCGTATCCTGTCACCGCTTTTTTTATTTCCAATGCGGAATATTCATAAAGGGGGCATTGATTGGAAGCTACGGCTATAAGAACGGCTCCCCTGACTTGACCCAGTGTAATGGCGGTTTTAATGTTTCTGGCGTAGAAGAGATTTTCTATAGCGATTTCATCCGGACCATAGGTTTTTATTATGGAATCGAGCTCTGTCTTTATTTCATTGAGTTTGTCAAGGAATAGTGCTTTTTGAGAAGGTTTTATCACTCCGTATTTTATGACCCTCGGTGCCCGGTCGTCCTGTTCGATAATTCCGTATCCGGTTGATCTCAAACTGGGATCGATTCCTAGAATTTTCATGGGCTCCTTAATGTTTAAATGTCATTACAGCTTTTGAGATATACGGCAGTCTCATTAGGGTTCTTTACTGGGAATACTCCTCGATTTCTTTTTCGTCAATATCAAAATTAGCCCAGACGTTCTGGACATCGTCATGATCTTCGAGTTCTTCGATCAGATTGAGGCACTGCTGCGCTTTTTTGCCCTCCAGTTTGACATAGTTCTGCGGGATATAGCTGATGCTGGAAGTATCCATTTCTATTTTGTTCTCTTTGAGCGACTTGTTTACTGAGTCATAGTCTTTTGGAGATGTGATGATCTCCCAATTGCTTCCATCGTCTCTCATGTCTTCAGCCCCTGCTTCCAGAATAAGATTCATCAGATGGTCTTCAGAGACTTCTGATTTGGCTACTACGATATATCCTTTCCTGTCGAACATCCATGACACACATCCCGATTCGCCGATATTGCCTCCGTGTTTGGAGAAAATGTGTCTTAATTCAGAGACAGTGCGGTTTTTGTTGTCGGTCAGCGTTTCAATAAAAACAGCGACTCCGCCCGGGGCATAACCTTCATAGGTTATTTCTTCGTAGTTGATACCTTCCAGTTCACCGGTCCCTTTTTTTATGGCCCTGTCTATGTTGTCAGCGGGCATGTTGACAGACTTGGCATGATCTATAGCCTGGCGCAGTCTTGGATTTTTATCAGGATCTCCACCTTTCATGCGTGCGGAAACAGATATTTCTTTGATGATTTTCGTGAACATTTTTCCTCTTTTTGCATCCTGGGCAGCTTTTTTATGTTTAATGGAATGCCATTTTGAATGTCCTGACATGGTAACTCCTTATTATGTGATGAACTAAAAAAATTTTATCATAATTGCGGATTTAATGAAAGATATGAACAGGATCATCATTTCGTTACATTCATGATTGGTTTTATAGTAATATAGAAACGATGAATGGATGAGGTATGCAGGCTGATTTCACTATTAGAGCTTGATTATTCACGAGTCGAGGTTGCAGCAGATGCGAGGCGCAGGGTATGAAGCTGTGGTCCTTCACCGCGAATGCCCTGCAACGAAGCAGATGTGGTGAGATCGGCTCGCCTGTAAGGTAAAATCAGGCTGCATTAAATTTAAATATAAAACAAAAACAAAGAGATAAACATAGTTTTGTTTACATGATTACATTAAAAGATAATCATTCACGAGAGAATGGATGAGGTATGCAGGCTGATTTTATGAATAATATGAATAACAGGAAGAAAGTGTTGGTGGCCTTAAGCGGCGGGGTCGATTCCTCGGTCGCAGCGGCCATATTGAAACAAAAGGGTTTTGAGGTAGTAGGGATCTATATGAAATTTTTGCCTCGAACAGCTGGAAAAAATGATCCTGTATCAGAGGAAAAATCTGCTGGGGCTGCAGCTTCCCTGGGTATTGAGCACTACACCATTGACTTAAGTAGGCAGTTTCACAAAAAGGTTATCAATTACTTCATAAAAGGATACACTCTTGGCAATACACCTAATCCCTGTGTGGTATGCAATCCTTATATGAAATTCGACACACTTTTAACAGAGAGCCGGAAGATCGGAGCTTCTTATATAGCGACCGGACACTATGCGAGGATCGGCAGGGATCTGGAAACCGGCAGGTCTTATATAAAAAGAGCTGCGGACAAGAAAAAGGACCAGTCTTATTTTCTTTATCTTTTATCCCAGAAACATATATCACGGACTCTGCTGCCCCTCGGGGATATGAGCAAAGCCCAGGTTATAGAGAAGGCAGAGACACTCGATCTTCCCGCAGCTCATCAAAAAGAAAGTCAGGAAATCTGTTTTATACCCGATAGTGACTATGTGGGTTTTATGAAGGAAAAAACATTGACTGGGTTTGCTGAAGGCCCCATAACGGATAAAGAGGGGAATGTTCTTGGAAAGCACCGGGGATATGCCCGATTCACCATAGGCCAGCGCAGAGGCCTTCGCCTATCCGCTCCCCATCCTCTCTATGTTTTAGATATAGACCCCAGAAAAAATGCTGTTATCGTAGGACCTGAGGGAAGCCTTTATAAAAAAACATTTAAAGCCATCCATCTCAACTGGATATCAGGCCAAATATTAGAATCTTCTCTTTTAGTAAAAGCTCAGATAAGATACAAACATAGAGCGCAGGAGGCTGTTGTGAGCCCAAACGGTTCGGGGATGGTTCAGGTTGAATTCAGCAAGCCGCAGAGAGCTGTGACCCCGGGACAGGCAGTCGTTTTTTATAAAGGGGATACACTCTTAGGGGGCGGGACCATTATCAGGGATCAATCCTAAGAGGCCGCTCTATTTTTTTCCGATAGAGCGGAGCTTTTTATCTACGGATGAGTCTTTATCCAACCGGTGGTCTATGTGAAGGTCAACATGGATCCGTTTCACATTCATGTCAACTAGCTTTTTGTGGGTTTTTTCAATGACATCAAATAAACTTTTCAGATCCGGAGCTTCTATGGTCGTGGACATGCCGCCTGTGTAGCTTTTCAATCCTGAGCTTTCAATGATTTTTATCACTTCCTTCACATATTTGCTGACGGATGCCCCTTCGCTGGTAGGGAAAATGGCCAGAGATGCGATAATCATTTTACTTATCCTTTATTTTCTTATTCTTTTTTTCGTCTCTCTTCATCAGGTCTTCCAAAGTAATGCTTTCGAAATAATTTTTGAGCATTGAGCTGGCTTCTTTCCAAACATCATGGACTGCGCAGACAGGAATACGCTGACAGTATTCATCGTCTTCCACACATTCGACAAGACAGCAGGGACCCTCAAGAGCGTTCAATATATCTGTCAGTTTGATTTTTGATGGATGCCTTGCCAGTTTATATCCGCCTCCGGCCCCCCTGATGCTTTTGACCAGCTTGTTCAGCTTGAGGGGGATAATGATTTGTTCCAGATACCGGATTGAGATATCTTCCTCTTTTGAGAGATTTTTCAATACAATGGAATGGTCTTTATTTCTGTAGTGCTTTGCCAGGTTGAGCATCAGTCTTGTTCCGTAACGGCCTTTTGTGGAAAGTCTAATCATTTTTTGACCTCATAATTGAATCAAGATTGCCAAAACAATCAATATTTGAATTATTCTAACATAAATATATAGAAATTGTAAGAATTAATCAATCTCATCCCGTTTATCTTGACACTTGCTTGTTTTGATTATATTCTATTTTCTTTATTAACCTGAATTATTCATAAAAAAATGGCGATGTTCATTTTATACATTTATATGCTTTGCCTCAGATAATACACGAAGGAAAATTTTCATGAAAAACAAACTTTTATTAGGAGATGAGGCCGTTGCCTTAGGTGCGGTTCATGCGGGAATCACAGCCGGATATTCTTATCCCGGGACTCCGGCGTCGGAAGTCATGGAATACTTGATTAAAGCTTCAGCTGGCGGGGGCTTCAATGCAAACTGGTGTGTCAACGAAAAAGTAGCCTATGAGGAAGCTCTCGGAGTCTCCTTTGCAGGGAAGAGAGCTCTTGTATCCATGAAGCACGTGGGACTCAATGTGGCGGCAGATCCCTTCATGAATTCCAGTATCACACGGATAAACGGGGGACTTGTGGTGGTGGTGGCAGATGACCCTGGAATGCACAGCTCCCAGAATGAACAAGACACACGTTATTATGCGCAGTTCGCACAAACCATTTGTTTGGAACCAAGCTCCCATCAGGAAGCCTATGATATGACAAGGAAGGCCTTTGACCTGTCTGAATATTTTCATATACCTGTGGTGCTCCGGATGGTCACCCGGCTGGCACACAGCAGAAGCCAGATAATGGAGAAGCCTGCAAGGGAAAAGAACAAGACACACAGGGCATCCGGTAAAGACTGGACTCTTCTTCCTGTGAATGCGCGGCGGAGATTTGCCTCTCTTATGAAGGAACAGGAAATGCTGTTGAAGTTTTCTCAGGGTTCTCCCTTTAATATGCTTGATCTTAACAAACAGAACAAAAAACTGGGAATCATCGCTTCAGGAATAGGTTACAATTATGTGATGGAGAATATAAATGAACTCTCTCCGGCTCCATCCGTTCTCAAGATTTCCGCTTATCCGCTTCCCCACGGCCTTATTCAAGAACTGGCGGGGCATGTGGACAACATTTTGGTCATTGAAGAAGGATATCCTTTCATAGAAAGAAACATAAAGGGTCTTTTCGGAATCAAAGGTAAAAAGATATCGGGCAAGCTGGACGGACTTCTTCCTATAACCGGGGAGCTCAATCCGGATTTGGCGAGAAAAGCCATGGGATTAGCTTCTCTTCAGGGGAGAAGTTCTGTACCAGACTGGCTTCCCGGCCGCCCCCCTCAATTGTGCAAGGGCTGCCCTCATATAGATACTTTAAAGGCTTTAACCAAGGCTCTGGAAACCTATCCTAAGGCGGTTGTTTTTAGCGATATTGGATGCTATACACTGGGAGCCCTGCCGCCCTATAATGCGGTCGATACATGTGTGTGCATGGGTGCAAGTGTCTCCATGAGTAAGGGTGGGGCAGAAGCAGGTATTTATCCCTCTGTCGGAGTGATAGGGGATTCCACTTTTATTCATTCCGGAATCACCCCCCTTCTGGATGCGGCTTCTAGGGATACGAATATGACTGTGCTTATTTTGGATAATTCAACAGTGGCGATGACCGGAGGTCAGCCCACAGTAGCGACAGGGGAAAAACTGGAAAATATCATCAGGGGATTAGGAGTTGATTTAAGGCATATAAGAAGGATTGTGCCTCTGAAGAAGAACCTGGAAGAAAACGTGGAGGTCATTAAAGAGGAGGTCAAACATCCGGGACTGTCTGTCATTATTTCTTTCCGCGCATGCATATATGAAGCGAGAAAAGGAAAAAAAGGAGCTGAAAAGTAAAATGAAACAAGATATCATTTTAGCTGGAGTCGGGGGCCAGGGGATCCTGACCATTGCCAATATCATAGATTATGCCGCTCAAATATCCGGCCTTTCCTTCAAACAGGCTGAAGTTCACGGTATGTCCCAGAGAGGAGGAGCGGTTCACTCTCATGTCCGCCTTTCCGATGAAGCAATATTCAGCGACCTGATCCCAAAAAGAGCGGCTGATCTTATGCTGAGTATGGAACCTCTGGAAGCTTTAAGATACATCGATTATCTTAGTGAGGGAGGACAAATCGTGGCCAGCCAAAATCCTTATGTCAATATTCCGGATTATCCAGATCTGGACAAAGTGCTGGATGCCATTAAACAGAGCGGAAATCATGTGATAGTGGATTCTGAGAAACTCTCCAGGGAAGCAGGCTCTTCCAGGTCCCAGAATACCGTGATGCTGGGAGCTGCTTCCGGGTTTATGGTACTGGAAGAGAAAATCTTGCTTCAGAGTATTAGGGAATTTTTTAAATCCAAAGGTGAGAGAATCATAGATATGAACATTGAAGCGTTTCGCCTGGGAAGAGAAGCTGCAGGAATCTAAAATGGGGATCGATTTTAGAGGAATAGAAAAATTATTTGAGAGCGCGGAATACGACCATCTCTTGGAACACGAGGTTTACACTCTGCTTAAGTTAATGGGGATAAAGACACCCGGGTTTCTCTTTATGGAAAAAGGAAAGCAGGTCGGCTCTAAAGACTTGTTATGGTTTAAGACGAATAACCTGGTTCTCAAAATCGTCTCGCCTTCTATTGTCCATAAATCTGATGTGGGAGGAGTTTTTTTTGTTGAGAATGATCCGGCATCAGTGAATAAGGGCATTGAGAAAATGCTCAAAGAAGTGCCCCGGAGATATTATGAATGGGGCGGAGATAAAGAAAAGGACATAAGTGATGAGATTAAGGGGGTGCTTATCTGCGAGGCCGTGGAATATGAGAACATTGGTTTTGGTTCTGAGATCCTTTTAGGGCTGAGAAATTCAAGGGAATTCGGGCCTGTGGTGAGTATGGGAGCAGGAGGAGTGGATGTAGAGTATATAAGCGAGAGGATGAAAGAGGGAAAAGCCGTATCTATCTCATCTCCGTTTTTACTTGAGGATGACGAGATCTCAAAGGCGCTTTCTTCTTTAGCCTTTTATGAGAAATTGGTTAAGGGATTTAGAGGGAAAAAAGCACTGATAAGCGAACGAACATTAACAGACGTTTACAGGCGGTTTAAAGATCTGGGGGCATATTTTTCAAGCCGATCCCGGAAAAGCGGCTATGTGATCTCAGAAGCTGAAGTGAATCCCTTTGTCATTAAAGACGGAGAACTGATTCCTCTGGACGGACTCTGCCGGATTTCCAGGCGTTTGAAATCCAGAGAGTCCAGGCCTTACCAGAACATCAAGTATCTCCTGCAGCCCAAAACCATAGCCATTCTGGGCGTATCAAAAAAGATGAATATCGGGCATATCATTTTAAACAACACCCTGGGGCGCGGATTCCCCAGGGAAAACATCACGGTTATAAAGCCGGGAACTAAGGAGATAGAAGGCTGCCGGTGCGTGGATAGCGTAAAGGACCTTCCGGAGATAGCAGAGCTTTTAGTGCTGGCCATAAGTGCGGAACAAAGCGCGGAAGTGATGCAGGATGTCATAGAATCCCAGAAAGTCCGCTCCGTGATACTTATTCCGGGCGGCATCGGAGAGAAAGAGGGGACCAAAGGCATTGAGAAAAAAATAAAATCCATGCTGAGGAATGCGAGGAAGGATAGGAAACTCGTCCCTGTTGTCAATGGCGGAAACTGCCTGGGGATTCTGTCCGGGCCTGGAAATTATGACACCACTTTTATTCCCGAATATAAAATATATAAACTCCCCAGAAAAAGCCCCCGAAAAGTAGGAATGGCCCTGCTGTCACAGAGCGGGGCGTTCATGATCTCGCGGATGAGTCAGATGGAAAACCTCGAGCCTGTGTATGCGGTTTCTATTGGAAACCAGATAGACCTGACTTCCTCTGATTACCTCCAATATCTTAAAGACCATAAAGGCATCCAGATATTTGCCGTGTACTGCGAAGGATTTACTGACGGGGACGGGCTTGAATTTGCCAGAGCCGCCAGAGAAGCCATAAGAGCCGGGAAAAAGATCGTGCTTTATAAAGGAGGGAGAACCCCTGAAGGACGGTCAGCTACAGCCGGCCACACCGCTTCAGTAGCCGGAGATTACAGGGTAAGCTGTTCTGTTCTGGAACAGGCCGGTATTTTTATGACCAATACCTTATCCGAATTCCAGAGCTTTACCAAGGGGCTCTGCTTTTTGAATGATAAGAACGTCAGAGGAAGACGGGTGGCTTTGATTTCCAATGCAGGATTCGAATGTGTGGTCATGTCAGACAGCATCAAAAATAACGAGAGGCTGGAAATGGCCCGTTTTTCTGAATCCACTGTATCCAGGATCAATGAGATTCTGGAGCCTTTGGGGATAAACAAGATTCAGGATGTGGGAAATCCCATGGACCTGACTCCTGTAGCAGACGATGAGACATTCTGTGAATGCGTGAAAGCCATCATGGAGGATAAAAACGTGGACTGCGCTGTTGTCTCCCCGCTTCCAATGACTCCTGCTATGAACACTCTTGAAGCATCGGATTTCCATTCCGAAGATTTAGACAGGGAGGGGAGTACACTGGAGAGGCTGATCAAGATATCCGAAAACACGGATAAACCTTTTGTCGTGAGCATAGACGCAGGAAGAGGTTATGATTCTCTGGCAGACAAGCTGGAAGAGGCTTTTATCCCGGTGTTTAGAAAAAGTGATGAAGCTGTGGTTTTTTTGAGAAAATATATAAACCACAGTTTAGCCCGAGTTGAATAATCCTTTCTTTTTGTTATCATAGAAGCCATGAAGTGGTTTTTATGGGGAATTTTGTTTCTTTCCATTGCAGGAGGATTTTTCTGTATGACTGGCACAAAAAATAAAGACAGTATGGATTTATCCCTGCTTGTTCCTGAGAAGGAGCTGGATAAATCAAGGGTGCATTATTGGCTTTAAAAAAGCCGATCCTGAGGTGGTTCAGGAGATGCTGGCCCAGAGCCTCCGATTACCATGGAGATTCCTGTGCTGACCTGGCCGCTATCTGGAAGGACTATCATCTTGCAGCGAAGACAAAACTCAATATTCTGGTCATGCTCACGCCTCTTTTCCATTCTGTGGGTCCGCACAATTACAATGATGAATACGTCTGGGAGTACAAAGGATTGATCGTCAGCCAGGACCCTGTGGCGGCGGATTCTGTGGGATTGAGGATCATAGAGGCAAAACGCATGGAGTATTTCGGGAAAAAAGTGTCCTTTGAGACCCCGGCCAAACACATCAGAATGGCAGAGACCAGACACGGGCTGGGCGTGGCTGATCCCTCTAAGATCGAATTGATCAAACTGGGCTGGAAAGAGGGGATTCTTATTTGACACTTCTTATTTTTTTTTGGAATTTGATTAAAATTAAAGTAAAAACAAATGCAAACAAAAAGTTTCAGTTGTCTTTTTTGTGGAAAATATGTATATCCTTGAAGGAAAAACAAAAAAATGAACATCGCCATTTTTTTTATGAATAGTTCAGGTTTAATTATGTAGGAGACAAAATGGGGCTGCACTCAATCGATCTGTTAATTGTTCTTTTTTATTTCTTGGTTTTATTCGGGATTGTATGGTGGGTGATCAAGCAAAAGCAGGAGACATCAATTGATTATTTTTTAGCTGGCCGTCATCTGGGATGGTTCATCATTGGAGCCTCCATATTTTCTTCGAACATAGGCTCAGAGCATCTGGTCGGTCTTGCAGGTTCCGGCGCCACGGACGGAGTGGCCATGGCCCATTATGAACTGCACGCATGGTGCCTTTTGGTTTTAGGCTGGGTGATGGTCCCTTTTTACATGCGTTCAAAAGTCTTCACCATGCCCGAGTTTCTGGAAAAGCGTTTCTCTCCTGCGGCGCGCACAGTGCTATCGGGCATTTCACTTGTAGCCTATGTTCTGACTAAGATAGCTGTGGGTATTTTTGCGGGAGGGATTGTTTTCAGTGTGCTTCTGCCCGATATCAATTTTATGGGAATGGATAGTTTTTGGATCGGCTCCATACTGGTTATTGTGCTGACCGGCCTTTACACCATACTCGGCGGACTGCGGGCTGTGGCGTATACGGAAGCGCTGCAAACAGTAGTGCTGGTGTTCGGTTCCATACTGGTCACTATTTTTGGATTAAAGGCCCTGGGAGGCTGGGGGCAGCTGCGTGCTATTTGCGGTTCGGAAATGTTCAATCTATGGAGACCTCTCGTGCCTGCCGGAGTCCAGGGGACCTGGGCACCCATTAAAGAAGCCGGCCGTATGGCATGGTATTTCAATGACGGTTATCCCTGGCTGGGGATGCTGTTCTGTGCCCCGATTATTGGGTTATGGTATTGGTGTACGGATCAATACATTGTCCAGCGTGCTCTGGGAGCAAAGAATGAGAAAGAAGCACGACGCGGTTCCATCTGTGCGTCTTTTTTCAAACTTTTACCTGTTTTTATTTTCATCATACCCGGAATGATCTGTTTTGCCTTGGCAAAAAGCGGACAGGTTGAAGTGATACAGCAGACACTGTTCAACGGCCAGGGACAACTGCTTATTGACCAGTCTCAAAAAGCTTTTCCGCTTTTAGTGGCCACCATCCTGCCCGTTGGCATACGCGGCATTGTAGTGGCGGGCCTCCTGGCCGCCTTGATGAGTTCACTGGCAGGTGTATTTAACGCTTCTTCGACACTGTTTACCATGGACTTCTATTCGAGATTAAAACCCAAAGCCTCGCAGCACCAGCTGGTTTGGGTCGGCCGGATCGCGACATCGGTCATGGTCCTGATCGGACTTCTCTGGATTCCTGTCATAAGCGGCGGAAAGGGCCTGTACGATTATCTGCAGACCGTACAGGGATACTTGGCGCCGCCTATTTTTGTGGTCTTTTTTTTCGGGGTGTTTAATAAGAAGCTCAACAGTAAAGGATGTTTGGCAGCTTTGGTCACCGGTTTTGTCCTGGGATTGGGGCGGCTGGCCATTGACACGCCGGTTTCTCTGATTGAGAATTTTACCTATCAAAAAGGGTCATTCTTATGGGTCATGAATAATATTTTCTTTCAGTATTACAGCGTGTTTATATTTATCGTGTGCGCTGTGGTCATGGTCGTTGTCAGCCGAATGACCGGAGGGTCCAAAAAGGACCTGAGCGGATTGACATATAAGACTCTCTCTGATGAACACCGCAAAGAATCCAGAGCAAGCTGGAATGCCCGGGATGTGATTGCTTCGGCTGTGGTCCTGATTCTCATTGTCGCCGCTTATTTGTATTTCACAGGATAACCTGAGTTATTCATAAAATCAGCCTGAACTTTCATTCACTATCTCTTGATCAATTGTTTTTTGATGTGAGTTCAGCAAACAAAGTTTATCTCTTTATTTCAGTTTTATGTTATTTTATTTCAGGCTGATTTTACCTTACAGGCGAGCCAATCTTACTGCATCTGCTTCGTTACAAGGCATTCGAAGTGAAGTACCACGTCTTCATGCCTTGTGCCTCGCGTCTGAAGCAACCTTGACTCGTGAATAACTCACGTGAACCTGAGTTATTCATCTGTGGATTTGCATTTTGCATTCGTATTGAATAAAGTAAAGGTCAGAGCTATCTTATGATTGAGAAAAACGTAAAGAAAATACTGGATGAACTTCCTGAGGGAGTGGAGCTCGTAGCAGCGGCAAAGACCAGAACTCCTGAAGAAATCAAACAAGCGGTGGAGGCCGGGATTAAAATCATCGGGGAAAATTACGTGCAGGAAGCGCAGGAAGCCTTTGATGCCGTAGGGAAAAAAGCAATATGGCATTTTATCGGCCATCTTCAGAGAAACAAGGTCAAAGAAGCAGTGAAAATATTCGATATGATCGAGACCGTGGATTCATGGAAGCTGGCACAAGAAATCGATAAGAGGCTCTCCGGCGAAGATAAAGCGATGCCGGTGCTTATAGAGGTAAACAGCGGCCGGGAGGAACAGAAATTCGGTGTTTTGCCTGAGGATGTAGAAGCATTGGCCGGGGACATAGCCGGGTTAAAGCATCTAAAGCTCCAGGGTCTTATGACCATGGGCCCTATGGTGGGTGACCCTGAGAACGCCAGGCCTTATTTTGTTGAGACACGCAGAGTTTTCGAAAGGCTCAAGAAGCTCTCTATTCCCGGAGTGGAGATGAAATACCTGTCCATGGGCATGACCAATTCCTATAAAATAGCGGTTGAGGAAGGAGCAAATATTGTAAGGATAGGGACCAAGATTTTCGGCCCTCGCTGAACTGTGTCATTTCGAATGAACGCAAGGAAGTGCGGCAATCTTATGAGATTGGGAAGCAGGATAAAATGAAAACAAAAAACCAGTTAGTGAAAGAAACAATCCCTCTCTTGAAAAAAAGGAAAGGAGGGGCTGTGAGTCTGATACTGGCTTCTTTGATGACCGAAGCCGGACGGATGATCGATGAGGGGTTTCAAATCGCAGACATTGAAGAAGCCGCTAAGGAAGCATTTGGCATCAACAAAGGTTTCCTTATGCAAATGGATGAGAAAGGCATCCCGGAATCCATAAATTTTTTACTTTTTCTGGAAGATAAAGAAGAAACGGATAAGGATTTGCATGCTGTTTATGATAATTTTTTCACTCTTCCAATCAGCTTTATGGAAAAGCTGGAAGAGCACAAAATCGCACGGGATAAGGCATCGGCAAACTGGCATAAGAAGCATGAGATAAGAAAAAAGAGCGATGATTTCTTGCTCATTGATATGCTTAAAAACAGATTCAGGGCCGTTTCTTTTATGGTCTCTTCGGAGCTTGTGGAGTCAGGCGTATCAGATATTGAAAGCATAGAGAACATATGCCGGAACACATTGAGCTGGGACAAAGGCCCTTTCACAATGATGGATGAGATAGGCATAAGGGAAGCTATGGATATGGTTAAAGAAAAAATGGAGCTTTCCCACCGCAGAGAGATCAGTTTCTATATTCCCAGGCTTTTAATCACACAGGCCCAGAAAAACAAACCCTGGAGAGAGAAAGGATCGAAAAAATAGGATTAAAAAATGGCCGGTACCATAAGAGAGAAGCTGGAACAGCTTGAAAAGGAGACTCTTTCGGAAAAAGCCTGCTTGAGCTTGAACACCAGAGGACGTGAAAGAGAAGAACAGCTTCACAGCCTGAGAACCGAGTTCCAGAGAGACAGAGACCGGATCATTCACTGCAAGTCTTTCCGGCGGCTTAAGCACAAAACTCAGGTTTTCATTGCCCCTTATGGAGACCACTACCGGACACGGCTCACCCACACTCTGGAAGTATCGCAGATCGCCCGGACCATTGCTAAAGCGCTCCGCCTCAATGAAGACCTGACTGAAGCCATTGCCCTGGGGCATGACCTGGGGCACACGCCGTTCGGCCATGCCGGAGAAAAGGCGCTGAAAAAACTCTCTCCTCGAAGATTTTCCCATTATACACAGAGCCTAAGGGTGGTGGAAAAACTGGAATATGACGGAAAGGGCTTGAACCTGACTTTTGAAGTGAGAGACGGCATTTTAAAGCATTCCAAAGGCAGAGGGAAGATATTTGATGTGAAGAAAGAGGAACTCCCCATGACTTTGGAGGGCCAGGTGGTAAGGGTTTCGGATCTTATCGCTTATGTTAATCATGATATTGATGACGCTTTAAGAGCGGGTGTTATCAGTGAACAGGATATCCCTTCACACCTGGTGCTTTCTCTGGGAAGACGGCATGCCAAAAGAATCGATAAAATGGTCTGGGATGTCATTGATTCGACATCCAGAGGGGGATTGATCAGTATATCTTTAAGTGAGGACATGAATCAGACGATTGTAGCTTTGAGAGATTTTCTCTACGAAAGAGTCTATTTCAGTGAGCAAAATCTCGTTCAATATAGAAAAGTCGATAAGATCCTTACAGACCTTTATGAATACATACTGGCTCATCCGGATGATTATGTGAAATCCTACCCCGAAGAAGATATGCTTGAGATAAGAGTGATCGACACGATTGCCGGTATGACAGACCTTTACGCTCTAAATCTTTATAACAAGTTATTCCTGCCCAACCACAGAACCAAGTTTTGATGGTGTAAAAAAGGAACGGTTCCTTTTTTTTCCCCTATTTCTGAATTTCATAATCAATTTTCCTCTCTTTACCGAACCTGAAAATTATTCTATTATTAAAGGAGAGAAAAACAAATGAAAGTCATCAATGATTCCATCCACCTGTCAGCTTCCGGATTCAGCGACATGAAGGACATTACAGGAGAAGTCTCAAGCAAGCTTAGTGCCCTCGGGCTCCGATCAGGCCAGGTCACTCTCTTTGTCCCAGGCTCCACAGCAGGAATCACCACCATTGAATACGAGCCGGGATTGGAAAAAGATTTCACAGAACTTATGGAGAGAGTCGCCCCTTCCGGCAGGACCTATCACCATGATGCCAGATGGGGCGACGGAAACGGATTCTCTCACATAAGAGCCTCCCTTGTGGGGCCTTCCTTGACCGTTCCCTTCTCGGAAGGGAAGCTTGTGCTCGGAACCTGGCAGCAGATCGTGTTCGTTGATTTTGACAACCGCTCCCGCTCGCGAAACATCGTGCTTCAGTTCATAGGAGAATAGGCATTGGCAGAGGATATCAAAGAAAAGCTCAAACGCATAAAAAAGGAGCGGGAAGCCCGCACAAAGTCTCAGGAACTCAGGGATGCCTGGTCAAAACTTGAGGCCAAAGAAGAACTTTCCACTAAAGAGAAGCTGGAACAGCTTATCCAGTTAAGAAGGGAACGAAAGCCTGAAAAAAAGCCGGAACCCCGGTTCGAGCCCCGGGATAGAGAAGGCCTTCGGTTCACAGAAACACCCTATTCCCTGGATGCCCGTTACGGAAAAGTCAAGATCTCCCAGGGGCTTGATATCCCGGGCCCCACCCTTGCGTGTTTGAGCGGTGATCCTGAGTTTGAATCCAAAGACCTGTCCAAGGCCCTTTTTATTGACCTTGAGACCACAGGCCTTTCAGGAGGGACCGGAGTGGTTCCCTTTAATGTTGGCATGGGTTATTACAGAGGCGATAAATTCTGGGTCGGTCAGTATTTTTTGGGTGAACTCTCTGAAGAAGAACGCATGATAAAGGAGCTTTATCAGTTCTTTAAAGACATGAAATTCGAATCAGTGGTCACATACAACGGCAAAGCCTTTGATATCCCACTTCTGGAGACCCGCTTTATTCTCCACAGGACACCGTTCGAACTCACCGAACTCCCTCATCTTGATTTTCTTTTTCCCGCCCGGAGTCTGTGGCGCCATAAACATGAAAGCTGCCGGCTTTTTCATCTGGCACAGGAAGTGGTGGATACATACAGGGAAGAAGACATTCCCTCTGCTGAGATCCCCTGGAGGTATTTTCAGTACCTTCAGACCGGAAACTATGACCTTATCGAGCCCATTCTCTACCACAATGCCGAAGACATCCTCTCTCTTTTGGGAGTGGTGATCATTGGTGCATCCATATTTTCCGAGGGCCTGGAAGAACTGACTCCGGACTCCATGGATTTTTTTGGCGCCGGCAAGGTCATGGAACGGCTGGGAAACGAGGAAGAAGCAGCCCGATTCTTCTCCAAAGCCCTGGAAGGAGAGCTCACCGAAGAGGTGGGCCTTTCCACACGGCGCAGATTGTCCCTTCAGTTCAAGCGAAATAATCGATGGGAAAATGCGGTCATGCTGTGGGAAGAGATGGCCTCTGTGAACGAGCCCTGTTTCGACCTTCTTTTTTCTCTGCGGGAGCTTTCCATGTTCTATGAACACAGAAAGAAAAAATATGAAAAAGCCCTTGTATACGCAGAGGAAGGATTTGTGCTTTCCAGAGGGTTTTCTTCCCATTATGAAGAAGATTTCACCCGCCGCCGGGAGCGCATCAAACAGAAGATGAAAAGACAGAAACTGGAAAAAACTGAAAAGGAGGAAGAATTCTAATGAAAGCAATGCAGCTTAAGAGATTCGGCCTGATCGAAGAGAGCCCTCTTGAATATGTGGATATTCGAATAGAAACAATCCTTTTGCCTGGATGTTGTATTTTGTTATAATAGCCTCAGTTTTAACTCTTCTATAAGATGCGCTCGTAGCTCAGCTGGATAGAGCGTCTGACTACGAATCAGAAGGTCGCGGGTTCGAATCCTGCCGGGCGCGTTTTTTCCCTACACTAATAAGAAATGAAAATATTTAGAATTCCCAGTTTGTATTATTACTCTAGATCATTATTAAGCTGGCCAACTATTGATATGGAATCATTCTAGGAGATAGAAACTGAGGCATAAAAAAAATCAAAAGACATACTTGGCAAGCACAAAAATAACGAGAATGAGAAAAGCGATTTGGTAACCTGCGACCACGGCTGCTTTCCAGGAATCTATGGTTTTATCGTTATTCCACCATTCTGATAGCGTGTTTGGTTCTTTTTTTATGATATCTCTCACTGTTTTCACGATGCCCAATAGAGGGATCAGCTCTCCCTTTAACGGCCGCTCTTTTTTTCGTTCTTGTTCCATTACGATCCTCCACTGCATATTTATATTATATATTTTTCATTCAAGCTATATAAATCTTTCGATTTTTTCATAAAAGCGAAAAAAAGGCAGTAAACGTCCCTCATTTAAGGGAATCAAAATGAACAGAGGTCCACATTCCAAAAATTTCGTGTTGGTATAAAAAGTTCATTTTTATTATAATGAGCTGCTTGATTTTTGATTTCTCACATTGGAGGAAAGCATGTCTTTTGATGCGGTTTGCGGAATAATACTCGTTTTTTTATCTCTCGGCTTTCTGCTTTTCCTCGTTTTCCGGAGCAACCGCATCATAAAGCTCATTCACCAAAAGAATCTCCATTCGGCACGAGAGATCCAGAATAAAATAAATGGAAAATAACTCCGTTCAAATAGAATCTGAATTATCCCGGGACCTCTCTCTCTTCCATATCACTATGATGGGGCTGGGGATGATGATCGGTGCCGGGGTTTTTCTGGGTATCGGCAATGCCATTTTCCATGCCGGTCCCGGCGGTGTTATCCTGACTTTTTCTCTCAACGGTGTTATCGCCATATGCACGGCTATGTCCTATGCTGAATTAAGCTCTGCCATTCCCCGGGCCGGAGGGGCTTATAATTTCGCCCGTCTTGCCTTCGGGCGGCGTACCAGCTTTACAGCCGGATGGATGGAGTGGTTTGCCTCCAGTGTGGCGGGCAGCCTGTATGCAGTGACTTTTTCAATCTATACTGTTCGATATTTCCAGGGGATCAAGCTTCTTAACTGGGTTCCTTTTTCCATATACACAACGGAAAAAATCGTGGCTTTTCTGGCGGCATTGTTATTTCTTTATATTAACTACCGGGGTGCCTCTGAAACAGGGAAGATCGGGGCGTTTTTCACTCTGGGGCAGACCATATTCCTGATCGCTATTGGTTTGATCGGGATTGTTGTAGTTGTTCTTGATCCATCCCGGCTTCAGAATTTTTCTCCATTCATGCCCCACGGCTGGGACAAGCTGCTGGTCACCATGGGATTTACCTATGTTGCCTTTGAGGGATATGAGGTCATTGCCCAGGCCGGAGATGAAACAATCGATCCTAAAAGGAATCTGCCGAAGGCCATGATCTACTCTGTGGTCATCGCAACTCTCACTTATGTGGCGGTTTCCTTTGCTTCTGTTGTGGCGGTAAAAGCCGGTTCTCCTGGCGTGGAAGGCCCGGTATGGGAATGGATCGGCCAGTTCAAGGAGCGCGGATTCGGAGAAGCCGTATCAAGGCTCATGCCGGCAGGTAATTTTTTTCTCACGCTGGCAGTGATTTTTGCTTCGATCTCTGCACTGAATGCGACCATTTTCTCTGCCACCAGAGCCTCTTACGCTCTGGGACGCGACCGTCTCCTTCCTAAGATCTTTTCAAAAATATCCAAGCGGCAAAAAACTCCATACGGAGCTTTGCTGTTTACAGGAATCCTTGTTATTTGTGTGGCTGTGCTTCTTCCTACCATGGATGTGGCATCAAGTGCCAGCATTATGTTTTTGTTCCTTTTCTTCCTGGTCAATGTCAGCGTGATTCGAATCAGAATCAATATGGGAGACGAGTTGAGCTACGGCTTCCTGATGCCTTTTTTTCCGTGGCTTCCGCTTCTGGCTATTATCTGTCAGGCTGTACTGGCCGTATGGCTGGTCAACATGAGCCTTATTGCCTGGATCATTGCTCCTCTCTGGATAATCTCGAGCATTTTCTTGTTTAGTTTCTATTCCAAAAAAAGAGCGGTGCCAACCAGGGACGAGGTTCAGGTTATCGAGGAGGAGAGGGCTCCTGAGACCGAGGGATACCGGATCATGGTGGCTGTGGCCAATCCAAACAATGCCATCCCCATGGTACGGAGCACGTATTATATCAGCGAGGCAAGAAAAGGACAGGTCAATCTCCTGCATATGGTTCCGGTTCCGGAGCAGGTGCCTTTGACGGACGCCAAAGAGCTCATTCTGGAAGGCAAGGAAGCCATTATCGAAGTGATGCTCCATTTGATCATCAAGTTTCCGATCACCACCACCATCCGATACTGCCGGAACATCGCCAGGGGAATTCTGAGTGCGGTCAAAGAGAAAAAAATACAGATGCTTATCATGGGTTGGGAGGGGAAATCACGCCGGCATCCCTTCTCTCTCGGAAGCACTTTGGATTATGTGCTAGAAAGAGCCCACTGCAATGTCGTTATCCTCAAGGGCCTGGGGGACAAAACGTTTAAAAATATACTGGTTCCTGTGGCCGGAGGGCCCAACAGCTGTTTTGCTCTAGAGATAGCTTCGATATTAGCTGAAAGACACGATGGGAAGATAACCGCTTTATCCGTTAATGATGAGAAAAGGAAAATCGACATCAACAAATTAACCATACCTCAAAAAAACGGAGATTGTATCGTTTCTGACCGAATCAGTATGAAGCGTGTAACAGCCCCATCCATTTCAGATGTGATCCTCAAGGAATCCAAGTGCTATGACCTTGTGATTCTCGGGCACACACAGGATCCGTTGATCCGTCAGTTGACCCGGGATTCCATAACTTGTAAGGTGGGCGTAGGCTGTGAAAAACCTTTGATCATTGTCAAGGCGTCAGCCGGATTCAAGTCCTGGATCCGCCGCTGGCTGTGAGTTTTACATAATTCTGGACTGCAGTAAATGAGCCATAGGGATGTTTTGTTTCGTCCCAAAAGTTTTTTTAAGAAAAGGGGAGGTACCTGACAGGATTTTTGGTCCAGGCTAGAAATTTTTCAAAATCGGAAAAAGAAATTCCCAGTGTGGCTGTATTCACATTGGGATGGAAGTTCACTTCTTTGGCGTTTTTGAGGTTTTTGTCGATAATGACCTGAACCTTGTTCTCATGGTCATTCATCAACCCAAAAGGGGATACGGACCCGGGTTCCAGGTCGAGGTATCTCTTCATCCTCTCAGGGGAAGCAAAGCTCAAGCGGTCCTCCCCCAGCTTGTGCCTTAATGATTTAAGGTCCGCTGCTTTTACAGCTTCAAGGATAACCAAATAATGGCGGTTCCCTTTTTTGTTGCGCAGAAAGAGATTTTTGCAGTGTGCTCCCCGGATCTGTGTCCAGTGCTTTTCAGCTTGTTCTACTGTGTAAACAGGAGGGTGATTGTGTAGGGTATAGGGGATTTCCAGTTGTTTCAGTAAGTCAAAAACTCGTTTTTCTTTTTCAGCAGATGCCATATCGCTACTCAAACCTTATCTTTAAGCAGGGTCTCTCCCTTTATAAGCCATGAAATACCGAAAGCTAAAATGGCAATAGCTTCCAGCCAGAATATTGGCTTATACGGCTTGAAAAGCTCTTCCAGCATATTCGCAAAAAGCACATAGAGAGCAATAAGCAGGACACAAACACTCATGATGATGCCGCATGTCCTATAGACTTTATTCCTCTGCAGTTTTCTTTTAGTAGGGGATTTCTCAGGATCGGTTTTGGTAAAAAGAAAAAGCGAAAAGTAGATGAGGATGAGAAAGAAAAGGACCGTAAAAGCCATGTGAATATACCCGATGATAGGGGAACCGGTTGCTCCTTCGGCTGTTGTGGGGAAGAGCGCCACTCCCAGAGCAAACACGAAGCCCAGGTCTCCGGCGAGGTCATCCTTACGCTCGTAGCCTCTGTAGGAGAGAAGAAAAAAGCCTATGGCAAAGAGCATCCCCACAAGAACATCCCCCATGTCTGTATGGTAGTAGTAGCTTATAGAGCGCTGGAGTCCGGTATTAAAGATGATCCATGCGCCTATGAAAAGAATAAAAGGCAGAGATGTTCCCAGGATCCCAAGGATTTTCCTCAATTCCAAGTAGGAAAAAACAAGTGATTCTTGGTTTCCATTTTGTTTGTTCATGTTCCCTCCTTATGATTTATTTTAATTGGTAGCAGATGATTTTGGGATTGAGCTGGATCTGCTCTTTTTCCGGATCTTCCCAGAGCATCGTGTATAAACAATTGCCGTGCGTGCGGAGGATAGGTCTCTTTCAATCAGTAGATTGGAGAAGCCAATTGAAAAGGAAATCAATAAAAAAAGGATAAACATTCCGATTTTTTTTGGTTCTATTGAATACATGCCCCCCTCCTTTCTAACAGCAAACACCCATGTCAACTTAAAGATAAATCAGTGATGAGGCGTTGTCAAGAATAGATGATTCAATAGAATCAGCCGCTATTTTAAGAAAGGTACGGCGGTCTATTTCTTTTTTCTTCATGGAATGACTACTGAGCCTCAAAATATCACAATCAAATTGCCAAATAAATAATGGGTAATTTTCTTTATTTGAAAAGGGCTTGACTTGCAATTTGCGGAGGAATGGTTTATATAAAGTTTTTGAACAAGACAAGAAAAGTACCAAAGAAAGGGTGGGTGAAGATGAAGAGGACCTTCTATTTTTTTCCATCGGTCGTTCTGTTTCTTGTGATGGCGTTTTTCTTTATCTGCTGCGGTCCTAAAAAACCTGACATCACTCCGCAGCAGCTTGCCCAGTACAACCTGTGCATCAAAGAGGCAGATGCGCACTATAATTCCGGATGCTATGAGCGCTTAAAAAAAGCGTTCGAGCTGTATAAAGAGGCGCTTGATTTTCCCATCTATAAGAGACAAAACGGAGGAAAGCTCATGAAAACATCCATCCTCCTGGGCCTCAGGGAAAAAGAGCTGGGATTTTTAAAGGACACTTACCTTCAGAAGGCCTCTGATATCATCAAAGCCTATCCTATGCTCTCTGATTGTTCTGTTTATTTAAAGATCGCAAGCTCTATTCCCAGGAAAACGGTGGGTATTTTAGGGGATTTGATTGAGACCGGGAGCCGCATCATCGTTCCTTATGATGACATCAAATACGATATCTCTGATTGGGCGGATTTGCTCAACGAGAGATCGACAACGGATGTTTTTTTTGCCTATTTGACCATCAGTTATTATTCTCCCTTTAATTATCTGGTCAAAAGAGGCCCGGATCTAGAAAAGCTGGGAGAGATTTTTAATGATTTTCCTTTGATGCGCTATAAGCTCTCTGTCTATCCGGAGGAGGATCCAGAGAGCCTTACTAAACTGGTTAGTGATGAGCCCAACTTTCACGAAGTCTATTTTTTCCTGGGAAGCTCAGCTCTTAAAAAAAGAGAGCTGATCAAAGCAGAGGAAAATTTTTTCAAAGCCTATGATCACTTCCCTCAATCCCTCTCGCTTCTCATGTCTCTGGCAAGCATTTGTTTTGCTTTTGAGGAATTTGAAGAAAGCATGGGATTCCAGGAGGAGATCCTGGCTATGGCCCCTACTCACAGGGATGCGCTTTTGGGAAAAGCCATATGCCTGAGCTATCTCGGGAAGCACGAAGAGGCTGCCGAAGTGTGCCGCACTATGGTGCGTTTGGGAGAATATTATATGGGCGAGGCCCATTACTGGCTGGCCTGGAATCAAAATGAACTGGAAGAATATGAGAGCGCCTGGACAAACGTCCAAAAAGCTAAAGATTATCTTGAAGGATACGAGCCGGTATTTTTCCTGGCCGGAATGGTTGCCTTTAACCAGAACAGGCTGCGTGAGGCTGAGGAAAATTTAAAGCAAGCTTACAAGATCAATCCCTCAAACGGCGATGCGCCTTATTATTTAGGGAAAATAAAGTCCGTACAAGAAGACTGGTTGACGGCAGGATCTTATTTTGAAAAAGCAGGCATCGTCTATGAGCAAAATGAAAGGTCTATCCAGAGGATAGTGGAGGAGATTAAGGAATCTTCCTTTTCCGAACAAAGGAAAAAGAACCTCCTCTCCCGCAAAGCCAAACAGCTGCAGAAGACAACGCTCTCCAAAGTCACAGCCTGGTACAATGCAGCCGCAGGATACTACAATGCGGGAGAGAAGGAGAAAGCCATCCAATTGGCTGAAAAAGCAGCGGCTCATCCTGCTTTTAAAGAAAAAGCCGAAGAACTCCTCGAATTAATAAAAAAGCAGCTTTAAGAAAATATTTTCCTATTTCTCTTTATCCAGATAAAAGACTTCTTCAAACGAGGCTTCAAACACTCGAGCAATTTTTAGGGCAAGGACTGTAGAAGGTACCCATCGTCCTCGTTCAACAAAATTAATAGATTTGAGCCCACATAAATAATATGATAATTTAACAATGAATTAGGAAGGGGAGGATGACTATGAAGAAAACTTTCTATCTGATATTACTCCTGTGTTTGTTTATTAACTGTGCCCAAAACAGGAAGGAGCAAAAGAGTTTACGGCACTCCATCTGGAAGAAGAATTCACAATTGATACAGAAGGAAAAGATCTGGCTGAGAGAAATTTTGTAGACATCGGGGAATTTGATGTCAATCCAGAAGGAAATCTTTATATTGAGAGTGAAAAAAGCGGAGAGAATATCATTTTTAAGTTCAGTCCTGAAGGAAGTTTGATTTTTTCCTTTGATAAAAAAGGGCGGGGACCCGGCGAACTTTTAGATGCCACAAGTCTTTATGTTAATGATCAGGATCAGATTTTTGTATTTGACAGAATGAACAGCAAAAGGGGGTATGAAATTTCTGCGTATGATTTTTCAGGAAATTTGATAAGAAAAATCGTAAAAGATTATGAGCCGGTTCCGGTTACTAAGGAATATAAAGATACTTTTATGAAGCTTTTTGATGATCCCTTGTTTGACCGGGTTAGAGACCAGATAAGAAAAAATATCTATTTCCCTTTCTCTCTTCCTCCGTTTCACTCTTTTATCTCAGATGATAGAGGCAGATTGTTTGTTATGACTTATGAGGAATGTGAAAACCCAGATGATCACATGTTTGATATTTTCAGTGAAGATGGAATTTTTATGGGAAAAGCTGAGATATCCTTGCGTATCGAAACTGAAGGATTAAATGCTGCCATCAAGAAGGATCGATTTTACTGCCTCAGGGAGAAAGAAAGCGGATATATGGAACTGGTGGTTTATAAGATGCGGTGGGAATAGGGGATTAATATATTTCTAAAACGGAATTTTTAAATATTATTTATTGATTCCATCATATTCTCAGAGATCCAAAGATTAGTCTTGTCAAAATAATTGCAAAAGGTCAAAAAGACTTGACATTGTAACAAATAATATATATAGTTAGTTACAATATGGAGTTAATAATGAAGATACAAACTGTTTCAAATAAAATAATTAACCGAATATATGGGTATGGCAGGGGTTGGTGTTTTACACCAAAAAATTTCCATGACCTAGGAAGTCCTGAAGCTGTTCGTATCAATCTTTATCGGTTAGAGAAAAAAGGCACTATCCGCCGGCTTGTTAGAGGCCTATATGAATATCCAAGGAAACATTCGTCCCTAGGAATGCTGCCGCCAAGTCCACAAAAAATCGCTAAGGCTGTTGCCTTCCGTAATGCTGTGAGTATTCAGCCTTCAGGGGCTTTCGCAGCCAATATGTTAGGTCTATCCGAACAAGTACCAGCAAGAATCGTTTTCTTAACAGAAGGTCCCAGTCGATGTATAAGAGTTGGTAGTCAGGAGATTTTGTTTAAAAAAACGGCTCCCCGCAATTTGGCTATGCATGGGGAATCCAGCGGTGCCTTGATTCATGCGTTGAGATATATTGGAAAAAAACAAATCACACAACAACATATCGAACATTTGAAGAATACAATAGACGAAAGAACAAAAGCGAAGTTAAAAAATGACAGAATCTATGCGCCCGAATGGATGTATCCTATAATTGATAAAATTGTGGGAGAATCTTATGTTTGAATTTACTCAACGTCAAATCAGCGATCGGCTTGCTTTTTTTGAGACAGCGGCTCATCGGAGAGGTTTAAGCCGCTTAATTGTGGAGAAGGATTTCTGGATCTGTTTTATATTAAAGCTTCTATTTGAGAGCCCAGAATTAGCTGATGCCTTTGTGTTTAAGGGAGGCACTTCTCTTTCTAAAGTTTTTAATATCATTAAGAGGTTTTCAGAAGATATTGATCTTTCTGTCAATCCTGAATGGCTTGGTTTTACTGGCGAAAGACTCCCCGAAGCGTCATTATAAGAACGCAAATCAATAATCTGAAGAGTTTCCCAAAGAATTCGAGCAACCGGAATTCAAGGTGATATCTCTTGAAGCTCAAAGAACTTTCTGGGAAAAAGCGACTATCCTTCATGCTGAATATCACCGTCCACCTGAAAAACAAATGCGCAGTCATCTATCAAGAGACATCTATGATGTGTGTCAAATAAATTCTCACGAATCTGGAAAGAGCGCTTTAGCCGATTTTGATCTCCTTAAACGGGTTGTGGACTTTAAAAAGACTTGCTTTTATGCAAGATGGAAAAACTTTGAAACAGCAAAGCCAGGAACATTTCGTCTTGTGCCGCTGGATTACAGGTTGTCATTGTGTTGTTCTTTGGCTTCCATTATGAGATTTTTGATCTTAAATTCAGAAATAAGCTCACCTTCATTGGAGTATTTTCGAACAATAGGGAAGTAGGTAAAGGCAATCCATATTTCTCCTTTTTTGTTTACGGTCAGTGTCCTTGAATTCAAAACATCCATGCTGTGCCGATAAGAGACAGGTTTTCCAAAAGACCTTAAAGATTCTTTTTCTAAAGAATAGACTTTAACCAGAGGCGTATTCTCATCTTCCACAAAAGGCGCCATATATAAAATTCCTTTTTGGTCAAAAACGAAATCATCCAAATGAGATATCTTGAGGCTTTTTTGATAATTCCCATCCAGACCCAGACATTCAATGGTTTCTTTTTCCCAATCCTGAATATAAAGAGCCTTGTGTGTGGCAAAAACACAATTTGGCTTGAGTAATTTTCCTTTTCTTTTTCCCTTTTCGCCTATCTGGCTGATAAATTCAACAGCATTTTCCGGAAGGGGCAGAAAGATTAAAGATCATTCCAAATGATTTGATAGCGCTTTAATAATTTATATCCTATCTCTTCATCATTGTACATGAGGTACATCTTTCCCTTAACAATTATTTCAGGCTTGATGTTCAACCAGACTTTAGCCTCATAAAATCCTTTCTGATTGAAAATGTCATATGCTGTAAAAATTTGATTTTCTTCCTCTTTCTCCTCATGGGTCTCTACCCATAGATTTCCTGAATCATCAACAAACATGCGGGAAGTGATTGTTTTCACAGAAGGCATTGACAACCCCCTGATCATCTTTTTTATGCCTTCTAAGGGGCGGCTGTCATAATAATCATAAAACTCTTTGGCGTCCTTTTTAGTAAATGGGAGGGGCGTGTATGGCCGGTCGAATCTTCTTGTGACTTTGCCCTCCTGGTTATAGATTTCTAGCATATATTTATCATTAACACAGTGAAATAAATGTTGTCTCAAAGGATCGCCCGCGAAAATAGAACGAGGTGAATGAGGGGGATAGACCGCCATGGAAGTAATGGATTTTCCCGTTTTTATGGTATGTGTTTTAGATTTTTCTATCTTGAATTCTCCGAACGAATGTATCTCATGGCCTTGAAAATCGTATTCTTTGACAAACAGCCTTCTTCCCTCCATGGGATTTTCTTCTCCGAATTTATATACAGTAAAAAGGCAACTTGAGTCAGTGGCATAGATAAGTCCTCCCTGCCGCTCTGTCCAATGGTAGCTTTCTATGTAATTACCTTTTGTGTCGAATAAACTTATCCTTCTTGTGTTTCTGTCCATCACAAACAGCCTTCCATCAGGCAGGATAGTCAAATCTCCAATAAGTATAAACTCACCAGGGCCTTCCCCTTTTTTACCGATAGATTTGATGTATTTACCGTTTGGATCAAAGACTTTGATGGATTGATCTAGATAATCCGCGATGTATATTCTTTCTTTTTGATCAACCGTGAATTTTTGGGGGCGAAATAACATATCGTACTCTTGTCCTCCTATAGATAGATCCTCCTCTAAAGTAACTGCCTTGTTGGGATGCAGAGGTGTTCCTGTATTATGAACATACTGAATTCCATCAATAGTCTCAATACTGGCTTCATTTTCAGGCTTTTTGCTGCACCCGGAAAGAATTAAAAGAAGTGTGATTGTGATAATTATAAGAATATTCCTCATCATTCCCTCCTTACTGATTTATTATATATGACTTAACAGTATTAAGCAAAGAGATTAAATAAAGGGGACCTCATTATTTTGTGGGTTAAAATCTTTAGTGCTAGGAATCCCTTAACTTATTGGACCATACATGATTATAAGCAGAGGCTCAGGATTTCCTATTCGTATCTGAGGGAATCTGCGGGATTGCCGGAGGCCGCTTTTAGGGTCTGGAAAATAACGGAGAACAGGGCAGCGAACAGAGTCAGAAGACCAGCGATCAGAAACGGCAGCACTCCCATGGAAGTCCGGAAAGCGAATCCCTGCAGCCACCGCAGAGCCGCGTAATAGGCGACCGGCCAGGCAATGAGATTGGCCGCCAGCACCCAACGGGTATAGCTTTTAGTCAAAAGCGTTACGATCCCGAAAGCACTTGAGCCCAGAACCTTACGGATTCCGATTTCCTTTGTGCGCTGCTCCACGCTGAAAGAAGCCAGTCCGAAAATTCCCAGGCCTGCCACAAAAACCGTCAGCAGACAGAAGGAAACCAAAAGGTTTGCCAGGCGGCGTTCTCCTTCATAGGAGAGATAGTCCAGCTCACCTACAAACGAATAGTCGAAAATCTGTCCGGGAAGCATTTCAGACCAAATCCCGCGTATTTGCGAGAGGACTTGAGTTTCCTGGCCCTTTGGAAGACGGACCACAAGATTTCGTGATGTCTCGTCTGCAGCATGCAGTACCACAGGCAGAATCCGCGAATGAATGGAATTGGTGTTCCAGTCTTTAACCACTCCAATAACACGGAAGGCTTCATCATCGCTGAAAAGCATGCTTCCTACCGGATTATCAAGTCCCAGTTCTTCTGCGGCTTTTTGGTTGACCAGTACGCTTTTTTGGTCAGCTATTCTTCCTTCCTCGAAATTCCGGCCGGCTGTCATTTCAAGCCCCATGACAGATACAAACCGGGCGTCCACATGCTGTGTTTGGACGATTGTTCCTTTTTCTTCCCGGGTTTCTTCGGTTTTAAAAGTATCTATATTTCGGTTTTGCCCGTAAGGAAAGCTGGCTACATATGATGTATTCACCGCATCTGTGCGGTTGATGATCTGGTTTCTGAGAATAGCCGCATTTTTGAGCTCC
Source organism: Candidatus Aminicenantota bacterium (assembly GCA_021162615.1). Taxonomy (GTDB): domain Bacteria; phylum Acidobacteriota; class Aminicenantia; order Aminicenantales; family Aminicenantaceae; genus WJMT01. The sequence continues at coordinate 3,423 of JAGGYH010000023.1, read as the reverse complement.
CTGGCTTCTGAATTTTTCAGAACAATCAATCCTTCCCTGTCAAAGCCCGGATCCCGCATTTCCGAATAGCGGATCTGCTTGAGCACCACCAGGGTCCAGGCGATCAACACCACAGCGATGAAAAATTGAATGCCTACCAGAATACGGCGCAGGCCGGACTTTGAGATCTTTCCCGGACCGCCGGAGCGGAATACCATGGCTGCTGGAAAGCGTGACATAAGAAATGCCGGATATGAGCCCGCCAGAAAACCGACCAGAATGGTCAAGCCCAGTACAGCCGGGAGGATCCAGGGGGTTGAAAAGATCCCGATGTTGAGAGTCATTCCAAGATAATGGTCCAGCTGAGGTTTAAATAAAGTAAAAAGACCCAAACCCAAAATCATAGAAGCCGCAGTGAGAATCACAGATTCCATCAAGAACTGCCACACAAGCTGAGGGCGGTTGGCCCCGCAGGTCTTGCGCACGCCCACTTCTTTCATTCGGCCTGAGATCTTGGCTGTGGATAAATTAATGAAGTTAATGGCAGCGATAACTAGAATGAGAAGCGCGGTTATGGAAAAAACCGCGATCCGGGTGATGCTTCCCGAATAAGCGATGTCATTGTTCAAGCTGTGAAGGGCGTTATCGATGTAAATCCTATCTAACGCATGGAGATAAAAGGAGGTCTTATCTGTTTCCTCTGAAAGATGAGTCTGGGCCAGGGCTGTTATCTTTTCATCCAGGCCTTCAGACAATGTGTTTTCCTTGAGAAGAATGAAAGTGGTGAAAGAGCCCCAGCTCCGCCATTCCATCATATTTTCAGGTAGAGACTGAGTTAAAGTGGCAAATGAGATCAGCATGGGAGTTCTCAAGACCGTGTTGGAAGGGATGTTTTCCATGACTCCGGTGACCTTGAAGTCATATGTTTTGCCTATGGTCATACGGACCGTTTGTCCGTAAGGATCCTTGTCTCCAAAGAGCTTTTGAGCTGTGGTCTCGTCTACGACCACGCTGAAGGGGTCTTTTAAGGCAGCATCGCTGCTGCCGCGCAGAAGAGGCAGAGAGAAGACCTTAAAGATTTCAGGCTCTGTGATAAACACTCTTTTCATATTGAATTCACGGTTCCCGGCTTCAAGGACCAGATTGTGCCAGCGGTCAAGGCGGACGCTTTCCTCTACTTCAGGAATGGATTCCTGAACGGCAGGACCCAGAGGAGCGCAGACTTCTGCGTTTACCCAAGTTTCCCCTGCCACAGAATTCCGGCTGTTTATCCGATATATTCGGTCTTTGAGCGGATGTGTGTTTTCAAAGGTCAGCTCATGGACAACAAATCCGAACATGAGCAAACAGGCTGCCAATCCTACTGCCAATCCCGTGATATTGAGGAAAGCGTATTTTTTGCTGCGGAGAATGTTACGGTAAGCGATTTTTAAATAGTTTTTTATCATCTCAAAATATAGACGTATCAAAATGGAAATATGTTGTCAATTAATTATGAACTCAGAGATCGAATCGCTCGTCTCAATCATAGCAGAGGGATCCGACCGGATTTGCCAGCGCATTTTTAAAGGAGTGATAGCCCACCGTAGGAACGGCTATGATGAGGGTCAGTGCCGCAGCTAACACAAAAACCATAGGGACAATGCTTATTTTATAGGCAAAATCCTGCAGCCATTTGAACATCATAAAGTAAGTCAATGAGCAAGCTGTCCCTATTAAATATTGACAAAACGGTGATTCGCTCCTATATTTTGGATATCTTAATGGAGGGTTTTTATGAAAAAGAATGAAACCTTGAAAGATGGGAAGATAGTTTTGATCAGGGAGCTTCATGAAAATGATCTGGAAGATTTGATGAAATTTTACTCTGAACTTCCCACTGAAGATAGAAAATATTTAAGGATAGATGTAACAAACAAAAAGATTGTCCATCAGAGGATCAAACTCATAAAAACAGGGAGTGTTTTTCGTCTTGTCGCCCTTTACTCCGGAGAAATCATAGCTGATGGAGCCCTTGAATTATCAGGTGAAGATTGGCGGAAGCATCAAGGAGAAATAAGAGTCATTGTAGCAAGACCTTATCAAAAAAAAGGGCTAGGGACAATCATGGTGAGAGAGCTTTATTTTCTTGCCATCAAGAAGAAAGTGGAGCAGGTGGTGGTTAAGATGATGCGGCCTCAAGTTGGAGCTCAGCAGATTTTTCGAAAACTTGGATTTCGGGAGGAACTTCTTATTCCTGATTATGTGAAGGACCAGGAAGGGAAAAAACAGGATTTGATTATCATGACCGTTAACCTCAAAGAATTGTGGGAGGAACTTGAGCAATCTTACAGTGATTCAGACTGGAGACGCTGCCGATAATTATATCAAATGAGAAGTTTGATGTAGGCCTGAGCCTGATTGCTGAAGCTGATAGAAAAAACAGCAGCTCCAATAAGAACCATGACAGCGGTTAAAGTTTTTTTATTTTACCCCCGTTAGGTTTTCGTTTATCGTAAGTTTTTGATTTTATCTTTAAGGCCTCTCATCTCCTGTCGGGTCAAAAAGAGAGGAATCAAAATAATATCCTTAGTCTATTGGATTTTTTTGATTTGTCAAACAAAGGCAAGTTGACAATTTGAAATTTGTTCTATATATTCAAATCAAATCAATAAAAATAAGCAGAATTTGGGCCAAGACAAGGGGAATTCACTTTTCTAGTCCAAAAGGAGGGAAAATGCAGCGAGAAAAGGAAGTCGAAAAAATCATCGACAAAATTTGTGCCTTCATCAGAGATGTTCCTATCGAAGATCCTGACTGGAAGATTCATAGAAATGGTATGATTGAAGACCTAAAGGAGTTTATTGAAATACTGGCACGGCGTAATGTCATTGGGGTGAGACCACCCTGGTGCATTGGAGACATTCCTAAATATCCACCGATATTTAAGACTTTTGAAAAAAACTAACAAAGGATGCCGGAATATCGATTTTTGGAAAGGGAAGTCCTTCTATTGATTACATAGATAAGCCGTTCAAAATCAATAATTTCACTTTTTATGTTACCGAAGAGTGCAACTTTGCGTGTTCCTACTGCTACCAGAAAAGAAGAAAACGCAGACTAAAAATTTCATCCGTTCAAAAAACCATCGATTTTTTCACTCCTTATTTTACGGATAACATTGATATCAGTTTCTATGGTGGCGAACCTCTTTTAGCTTTTGAGGTCATTGAACTGACCCTCAGATATTTAGAAGAGACCCTCCAACCGGCCCGATCCCTCTTGTATTCATTGACCACCAACGGAAGTCTCCTGACTAAAGATATATTGAGTGTTTTGGATGATTCCCTCTGGGGATGTTTCCTTTTGTTTGACTATGCCGGTTTTAAAGGTGATGAGTCTTTAGCCAGGACCTATAGTTTTGGTTCAATTGAAGATTTTAAAAAAGAGTATAAAGTGATCTAT
>JAGGYH010000144.1 GCA_021162615.1 Candidatus Aminicenantota bacterium | reverse complement strand
TTTACCTTTTAGGCGAGCCGATCTTACTGCATCTGCTTTGTTACAAGGCATTCGCAGTGAAGGACCACACCTTCATGCCTTGTGCCTCGCATCTGCAGCAAGCTTGACTCGTGAATAATCCAGGTTAGTAAAATTTTCTCTAAATCTGTCTATTATATGAAATATTCATGCAAAACGAAAGAAGATTGTCCCCACTTTAAAAAAAAAAAAGATAACTGAAATGTTTTTGTATGTTTTTACTTTCATTTTAATCGTCCTTTTTTTACCATATAGGCAAGCCGATATGAGATTCAGATATGGTCTGTGCTCCCTTCATGTCATCACGAGGAGCGGAGCGACGTGGTGATCTCATGATGCTTCGTTATCGGATGAGATTGCTTCATCACTCTGTGATTCGCAATGACATCTTCAATGCCGCCACGTCCACACCTGAATTTCATAAAGTTTACACAACCTCGGCTTGTTCATCATCAAGGTTAATACTTAAGACTTAATTATGAAAAAAAAGACAAAAATTCATATTCACAGGAGGTAAGCATGAAAGCCTGGATTTTGGAAAAGCAGTCAAACATAGAAGACAGGCCTTTAAAGATGACCGAGGTGCCTGCTCCTGTTCCGGGTGAGAAGGAAGTCAGAGTTAAAATTCAGGCCTGCGGTATATGCCGGACAGATATCCATATTGCGGAAGGGGATTTGGCTTTAAAAAAATCTTCTTTGATCTTGGGTCATGAGATAGTAGGCACAGTGGATGAATTAGGAACTGGAGTGAAGAACCTCAAAAAGGGGGATCCAGTGGGCATTTCCTGGCTTTACAGCACGTGCGGCAGATGCGGGTACTGTGTTGAAGGTAAAGAAAACTACTGCCCTGGTTTTATAGCCACGGGCTGGGATGTAGACGGAGGTTTTGCTGAATACATAACAATCAATGAGGATTTTGCGCTTTCTCTGAAAGGGATCCATATGGATCCTGAGGATAGCGCGCCGCTTTTGTGTCCGGGTATCGCCGGATACTGTGCCTTCAAACTTACAGACTTGAAAAAAGGCCAAAGATTAGGTCTTTTTGGTTTTGGTCCCACTGCTTTTTATGTTTTAAAGGCGGCTTGTTATCTGGGGATTGAGGTCTTTGTCAGCACACGGTCTTCAGCCAGCAAAAAGGAGGCGAGAGAAAACGGAGCTGTGTGGGTGGGGAATGTGATGGAGGAAAAAATTCCTGAATCCATGGATGCCGCCATTGTTTTCCCTCCGGCAGGCGCTCTTGTGGAACCGGCTTTGAGACGTTTGAAAATAGGGGGGATTCTAGTGCTGGCACCGGTAAGCATGTCGGTTATTGAAATCAGGAACTATTCCGGAAACCTGTGGGGAAGGGATGTAAGGACTTTATACAACGTCAACAAAGCCGAAGCCCAGGAATTTTTGGATATAGCGGGTAAGATTGACCTGAGAATGCCGAGAAAAGTTTTTTCTTTTGAAGAGCTTCAGGATGCCATGATACAGGTAAAAAAGGGAGAGATCCGGGAACCCAACGCGGTCATAAAAATTTCTTCGGGATAGAAAATCTAAAATGTCAGTTATACTGCGAACTTATGACCAGAAAGCAGAGGTTGAAGATCCTCAACAGAATACCCTTCTAGAGATGGCCCGAAACAAGGGGATTTTCATCACATCAAGCTGTGGCGAACAGGGAAAATGTGGCCAGTGTTTGGTCGATTTGATAGAAGGGAAGTTTCTCATAAACGAAAAGGAGATTTCTGTATCAAAAGATAAGCCCCGCAGAGCTCTGGCCTGCCGGACAAAGGTGAAAAGCAGGGATGCTGTGGTCGAAATCCCCAAGAGTTCCTTGATTGAATTTTCCGGGAAGATCGTCGCTGATTTTACAGTCAAACACAAAGACTTTGATCCGCCTATAAAAAAGCTCTGCCTCCAGGTTCCCCTGGCTGTCCTCGAGTCCCAGGAATCCGACCGCCAGAGATTGGAAAAGGAAATTTTAAAACACATTTCTTTCAGCCGCATCCATATTCCTCTGGCGGTTTTAAGGATGCTTCCGTTTTCCTTGGACAAAGGCGATCAAAGGATTACGGTCACACTGGGCCGCAGGGAGGGGCAGTGGTCCGTGGTCAATATAGAGCCAGGGGATACCGCGCCCATTCTTTACGGAGTGGCCGTGGATATCGGTACCACGACAGTAGTGGGCGGACTGGTAGATATGACCAAAGGGGAGTTTATTGATAAGATTTCTTTATATAACCAGCAGATTATCGTTGCGGAAGACGTGATCTCACGGATCTCTTTCATAAGATCTTATAAAGAAGTTGTCTTACTGAGATCTTTGGTAGTGGATAAGACAATAAATCCCATGATCAAACATCTCTGCCGCACGCACCATATCCGCAGAGAGGATATCAGTCGGGCCGCTCTTTCAGGCAACACCATCATGATGCATCTGCTGCTTGGCCTTTCTCCGAAAAGCATCGGGGAAAGCCCGTTTCAACCGGTTGAAAGAACACCCGGCCCGTTGCCGGCCAGGGATGTGGGTCTGGACATTTCCCCTGACGGAATCGTAGATGTGATGCCCTCTGCCTCCGGTTATATCGGAGGTGATATCACGTCAGATATCTATGTATCCGGGCTGTATGAAGAGAAAGAGCTTTCAATATTGATAGATATCGGGACCAATGGTGAGATCGTGATGAGTGATGGTGATAAAATGGTGGCCTGTTCCACAGCAGCCGGGCCCGCCTTTGAAGGTTACGGACTTTATCATGGATGCAGAGCCTTTAATGGAGCAGTAGAGAAAGTCACTTTTGATAATGACATGAACATCCGGACAAAGGTCATAGGCGGCGGCAAAGCCTCGGGGATATGCGGAACCGGTGTCATTGATTTTTTAGCTGAGGGATTGAGAACAGGTTTGATCAATCAAATGGGCCGGTTTGATAAGAAGATGCTGGACAAACACGGATTGAAATGGGAAGTCAGAGAGGATGGAAAAACCATAAAAGCCTGCATCATAGCCAAAGAAAAGGACTCGGCTCTCAATGAACCTGTTGTTATCAGTGAGTCTGATATCTCTAAAATACTCCAGGCTAAAGCAGCTGTGTATGCGGCACTGAATGTACTGCTGGACGTAAGAGGAAAGACATGGCGTGATATTAAAAAGCTTTTTTTAGCAGGCGGATTCGGGAAGCATATCCATTTTAAAAATGCGGTTTCCATCGGATTGGTTCCCCCTGTGCCTGAGGATCGGGTTGAAATGATCGGGAACGGTTCATTGGGGGGAGCTTTCCTGGCGCTCATAGAGGCGGAAGCAGCCAGCAAGATGAAGAAGCTCTTATCAAGAGTTGAAGTCATTGAATTGAACAGGCAGAAAAGCTTCCAGCAGTATTATATCGATGCTCTTTTTTTACCCCATAGAAACAAAAGCGGCTGATGACCGATTAAATACCGAAGGAATAAACATGAGATTAAGCATCCGGTACGGAAGAGAGACAAAGGATTTTTTTGTTCCAGACAGAAATTATATGGGGACTTTAAGGCCCAAACATAAAAAAGGGGTGAAAGATCCGGAAAAGGAAGTGGAGCGGGCCCTCCATCATCCCATAGGAAGTCCAAAGCTCAGAGAGCTTGTTTCTTCGAAAGATAAAGTTGTTGTATTAGTGAGCGATATCTCCCGTCCATCTCCTTCCCGCCTTCTGCTTCCTCCGGTTTTAAAAGAACTAGCAGAAGCTGGTGTCTCCAATAAAAAGATCACCATTGTTTTCGGATTGGGGATACACAGAAACCAGACCGAAGATGAAAAAAGAGCTCTGGTAGGGGATTATATTTACTCGCATTTCAGGTGTATTGAACATGATGTTGAAAACTGCAGGTATTCCGGCATCTCAAGCAAGGGGACTCCGATTGAGGTGTTTGCTGAAGTAAAGGATGCCTCTTTTGTTATTGCGACCGGAAATATCGAATATCATTATTATGCGGGCTTCAGCGGAGGAGCCAAAGCCCTGGCCCCTGGGGTGTGCAGCCGCAGGACCATAGAGCAGAACCACAGAAGATTTATGGACCCCGGAGCCAGACCGGGAAAGATTAGAGGGAATCCGGTGAGAGAAGATCTAGAAGAGATGGCTCGAAAAGTTGGGATTGATTTCATGGTGAATGCGGTTTTGAATCCTGAAAAACAGGTGATCAAAGCAGTGGCCGGAGATGTCACCGCAGCTCATAGACAGGGGGCTTCTTTTTTGGACAAATTATCAAGGGTCTGTATTGAAGACAAGGCAGATATTGTGATCGTAGCTCCGGGAGGGTATCCCAGGGATATTGACCTGTACCAGACGCATAAAGCCATGGAGCATGCGCTTCCTGCGCTTAAACACGGAGGCATTCTTATCACAGTAGGCCAGTGCAGTGACGGGCTCGGAGTGGGACCTTTTGCCCGGGTTTTTGATGAGGGGAAAAGACCTATAGAATTGGTTGAGGAGCTCAAGAAACAGTTTGTGCAGGGAAGACATGTGGCGTCACGGATAGCTCATATCCATCTCAATAATGAAATTTTTCTGGTCTCTGATTTATCGCAGAGCACAAAAGAGAAATTGTTTTTTAAGAGTTTTAATTCTGTGGAAAAGGCCCTTTCTCTGGCCTTTGATAAAAAAGGAAAAGAGGCAACCGTATGGGTCATGCCCTTCGGCATATCCACCCTCCCTTCGGTTTAATTATTTTTAATTATGGGACGGGCCCGGGCAATTTTTTTATTATCAATGAGTTAACCCTACTTTTCCACAGCCTGTTACCCTGGAAGGACCACATTTTTGGGGGTAATTTTGTCGTTTTTAGCGGTTTAGGGATTACAAAAGGAAAAAATCAGATTCCCAGCTTTCGAGCTATTACAAGGCGCTGGATTTCACTGGTTCCCTCCCCAATCTCCAGGAGCCTCTGGTCCCTGTAGAATTTGGCAACAGGATATTCCTCCATCAGTCCGTAGCCGCCATAGATTTGAACAGCTTCGTGGGTGACTCTTTTCATCACTTCGCTCGTGTAGAGTTTTGACATGGCGGCTTCTTTTCCAAAGGGTTTTCCGTTATCCTTGAGCCAGCAGGCCTTGTAGAGAAGATTTCGGGCTGCTTCGATCTCCGTAGCCATATCCGCCAGTTTGAATGCATTCACCTGAAACTTGCTGATTGGCCGCCCGAACTGCTTTCTTTCTTTTGAATAATTCAAAGCAGCCTCGAATGCGCCCTGAGCTCCTCCCAATCCCATGGCCGCAATGGCAAGCCTTCCATTGTCCAGGCTTTCCAGCATCTGGTGGAAGCCTTCCCCTCTTTTTCCCAGCATATCCTCATCAGTCACTTCCACATCATCCAGATAAATTTCTGAGGTGTTGCTGGAACGCCAGGTCATCTTTTTATGCATTGGTGTGGTCGTATAGCCGGGTTTGTCCTGGCTGACCAAAAAACAGGTGTATTCTTTTTTTCCGTCTTCTCTTTCTCCTGTTACTGTCTGGATGATAGAACCCAGAGTGATATCGGTGGAGGCATTCGTGATGAATATTTTGGATCCATTGAGGATCCATTTTCCGTCTTTTTTGACCGCTGTTGTCTGGGTTCCACCGGCATCAGAGCCGGCATTAGGTTCAGTCAAACCGAAGCCATAGAGTTTGCCAGAGACAAGTTGAGGGAGAAGCTCTTTCCTCTGCCTTTCGTTACCGTAATAATAAACAGGGGCGGATCCTAGAGAATTGCCGGCAGCGACTGTAGCAGCCTGGCAGGCATCCACCCTGGCCAGTTCTTCGACCACAATGATATAGGAAAGATAGTCCATGCCCATCCCCCCATATTCTTCTGGGATCACGATGCCAAAAAAGCCCAAATCGAACATTTTCTGAGTGATTTCATAACTGAATTCTTCTTTCTCATCCAGTTCCTCTCTTTTTGGCAGTATCTCTTTCTCAGCAAATTTCCGCACTGTTTGCCTTAATAATTCCTGTTCATCGGTTAAATTGAATTCCATAATCGTCCTCCCCTATTTTTTCTCCAGAATAGTAAACCATATAAAAAAGCATTTTTCAATTATCATCTCGGCCTATCTTTTTGCCTGGAAAGGCAGAGTGTGACAGCGTGTCTTTAGCCCAAGCCGCAGAACCAATGATTCCGGCTTTGTTCCCAAGCTCTGCCTTCAGGATTTGGCAGCATTTAAAAGAGGCAGTAAAAGACCTCTTTGCGGCCTCTTTGACCGCCGGAGTGAGCAGAAGGGAACCTGATTTCATGACTCCTCCCCCGAGGATGATCTTATCCGGATTCAATACGTTTATAAGGATCCCCAATCCAATGCCCAGAAAATATCCTGCCTGCTCAAAAGCCTTTTTTGCGTTTTCATCTCCTTCTCTCGCCAGCAGGGCTACATCTTTGGCCGTTAACTTTTTTGTTTCTTGACTCAGCTTGATGTAATTTCTCACGATTTTAGGCCCGGATACCTCTGTTTCAAGACATCCCCTGTTTCCGCAGTTGCAGAGCTCTCCGGAGTGGTTGACGATGATATGACCGACTTCAGCGGCAAATCCGCATTCTCCCTGCCAGAGCGTTTTGTTCAAGACAATTCCCCCGCCTATTCCCGTGCCCACAGTCAGAAGCACTATGCTGTCAGATCCCCGGCCGGCTCCGGCTTTAAATTCGCCGTAAGCGGCCATGTTAGCGTCATTGTTTATTTTAAAGGGGACGGTGATGAATTTGTTCAAAATGCTGTTTATATCCAGGTTGTCTATTTCCTGGTAGTTCGGGGATTGGAGTATTCTGTCTTTTTTGGTGCTGTGGATTCCGGGTATGCCAAATCCTGCTGCAGCGATCGGCTCTTTTTTTGCTTTGCTTTTGAGTTTCTGCCACAATGTATCCATAAGCTGGAAAAGTTCTTTGGCGTTGCCTGGAGTGTCTGTTCTTGAGTCATAAATGATTTGGCAGTCTTCATTGATAAGTCCGTATTTGAGCTGGGTGCCGCCCAGGTCAAATCCGGCATATACACTCATCTCACCTCCATTTATTTTTTCACAGCCACAACAGCATAATTGGATGGGGCATAGAGGAGACTGTTGATTTTATCGAAGTTTTCGTTCAAAAGGCTCGTTATCTCGTCTTTCTCAGGAAGAGATTTGAGCTTTTCGTTATTCAGAGGAGCGGAATATTTTATGTGGATATCATCAAAGCCCGCGCTTTTAAGCAGAAAACTCAGAGCCTGAGGATGGACAGGCTGCTTATGGGAAAGGTCCAGAAAATATATCTGCACAAGAGAAAACACGGACAACGGATTGACTGTTTCAATGATGATATAGCTTGATGAAGAGAGCTTGTGGTAAGCTATTTCAATCATCCTCTTAAGATAGGAAGGAGGCAGATGCTCGACTACCTGTGAAGAAAATATTCCCCCTAAAGAACTGTCCTCATATGCAGCCAAAGCCTGCAGAATATCGGTTTTCTCGCAGTTCAATCCTTTTTCCTTGCATATTTCGATCATCTGACCGTTCGTATCAATGCCCCTTGCTTTGATTCCTTCCTGCTGCAGCAGCTCAAGAAATTCTCCCCGGCCGCAGCCCAGATCAAGCACTATGTCTGCGGCTTTAAAATAGGGAATATAATCTTTCTGCTGTTCTTTGACCTGCTCGTCTAAACCCCGGAACCTGTTTTCAAAACCTGCGTACTGCGCGTCTTCCAGGCTCTGATAGACATCTCTGACCTGGGAAGGAGTGGGCATATCTTTTTTTTCCAGGATTGCGATGAGCTGATTCAGTTTTTCTTTTAACAGGATGAATCTCTTCATCAGGGCATTGGCATCTTTGTAGTCAGCAGAGAGCTTGTCGATCTTCCATTCCATGCTCTTGAAGATCATATGTACGTGATTGTTGCTGAGGGCATCCCATTCCCTGTCCTTGATGTTTATCAGCTCTCCTGTTGACTGCACCAGGTCTGCTGACAAAGACAGTACGCCTATGGTATGCGTCATGAATTCATTCAGGATACGGTGGGATTCTTTAAGAGCTGAAAATGACAGAAGGTCTGATTTTTTTTTAAGATTTTTTTCGAGGCCTGAAAGCAGAGAATCGAGTTTGGATGTGTTTATCCTTTCAGAAAAGCCGGATATTTCTTGCTGGAATGTATGGAATTTTTTTTTAAGCTGGGATTCTTTTTCCCGGCTCTTCCTGGAGAGCTCTTCAATCGTCCTTTTCATCAATCCTTGGAAGGGGGCTTGTTCTTATCTTCAAGAGATTCTTTGTTTTTTTCCTCAGATGTGATTGATTTTTTGAAGTTTTTTATTCCCTGGCCCAGCGATTTTCCCAGCTCCGGAAGCTTACGGGCCCCGAAGATAATGACAATGATCAACACGATGAGGATCAGCTCTCCTGGGCCTAATGGTCCTAATAAAAACATCTATACCTCCAAATGAATAGAGTGTTACTCGCTTTTTGTCTTCTTTCAAAATTACTTGAGTATTGGATAAAAGTCAAGCTATACCACCAAGACATGCCATAAAGAGAACGAAACTAGTGTATGAGAATGTTAACCTGGATGATGAACAAAAAATTGAACACCGCCATCTTTTTATGAATAGTTCAGGTTAAATGTATTCTTTACTCTTTTTTAAATACTGATTATCATTAAGTGAAAGAACGGATTCTTTCATGAAAAAAATTAAAACAGAAAAACTGGTGGATAACGCTGTCGATATCCTTTCTGAATTCGTACCAGCCAACACGGGTCTTTATTTTCCCCTTATATCTTCAGCCCTCGTATGGCTTATCAACAGACATGAGGACTGGAAAAAAAGTATTTATTCCTGGCAGGTTTGGCCTGATCCTGATTTTTTAAAAAACAAACCGGATGAATTCGTTCTGGATTTTTTCATCCAGAAAGATTCCCTTAAGGAGTATTTCAGAGCCCAGATTGAGGCCAGAGATATGGATTTTTTAAGAAACGCTTTCAGCTATCTTTATCCCATATTCGGTCTCAAAGATCCTTTTCTTTCCGCGCTCTTTGAGGAAGAGATCAAGTCAAAGGATTTCAAAAAAATCATTATTGAATTTGAAGAAAAGCTGGATCAAGCCAAACAAACTATAATTCCTCTTAAACGAAACAAGACTTTCGCTCAAAGCATGGGCAAAGTGATCAAGGAAATCGGAGCTCTCTGCGCGGGAATTCTGTCTCAGGAGGAAATTCAGGAAATAGTAGCAGAAATCGTGAAGCAGAAAATCCAGAAGCAAGGAGAATGACATTTTGCGCGGACAAAAAAAGATTCTTTTCATTTTTGTTCTGGGATTGTTTTTTCTTGCGTCCTGTGTTTCTCAACTCAAGGAGTCCAAATCTCTTTATTCAAAAGGCAGTGAGCTTTCAAGAGAGTACAAGATGGAGATGGCTTATTCAGCTTATCAAAAGGCTTATGAAAAGGCCTGTTTGCAGGTCAAAAAAAAGCCTTCAGCCCAGGCTTATATGATGAAAGGGCTTTCAGAGTTAGAGCTGGAGATGTGGGATGAGGCTGAAGAGAGTTTCTTAAAGGCCTTTGATTATGGATTTGAGAAAGGCGAGGAATGGGCGCAAAACATTTCCCTGTTTTCATTAGCCCTGTCAATGGAAGAGTTCGGACTGAAAGAACCTGCGGCTGATATTTATGACTATCTTTTGAGCAAATCCAAACTCAGACAGGTTTCCATGCTTTCAGTGATGAAGTATTCGGAATTTGCAATAGAGAAAGCCCTTAAAGAGGAACAAAATGAGCGGCTTAAACAGTTAGAAAACTTGTTCAAAAAGGCGGCTCAGCTTACGGAGAAGGACCTCAGCTGCGGCTTTTATCATTATCTGAAATCCCAGGTTTTAAGCCACATGAAGCGCTATAGAGAAAGCTTCGAAGAGGCGGTCATGGCCAGGGAACTGGGGCTTCCCACCCTGGAGATTCAGAGAGACAATGACAACCAGATTGTTTTTTGTTTTCGCACGCTTAAAGACGAATTGACTGCTGGGGATTGGAAGAAGTTTGAATCGGTTTACCTCAGGTGGATAAAAAAATGGGGCTGGGAGGGGCCTGAGTCCCCGGATTGGAAAAGGAGTTAAAAAATGCTTCCCGCCATAGAGTGGAAAAAAGACAGGATCGTCATGATCGACCAGAGAAAGCTTCCTCAGGAAGAGATATATCTGGAATGCATTGATTATGAACAGGTGGCAGAGGCTATAGAGAAAATGGTCATTCGCGGAGCCCCGGCCATTGGAGTGGCAGCAGCTTATGGCGTGGCTCTTGGAGTGCTGCACATGGAGAGCCAGGAGAATCTGTCACAAGAGTTGGATAAGATCTTCCTTCGCCTGGAACAAACACGGCCTACGGCCAGGAATCTGTTCTGGGCGTTAGAGAGGATGAAGAAAATTTTTTTGAACAACCAAAAGAACTCCCTTTCCGGCTTAAAGGAAGTAATGATAAGGGAAGCGAAAGAAATCGAAAAAGAGGATATTGAGACCTGCAAAAAAATCGGCTCAATAGGAGCGTCATTGGTGAGAAGCGGAGAGCGCATTCTTACTCACTGCAATGCGGGAGCCTTGGCCACGGCAGGATACGGCACGGCTCTGGGTGTGATAAGGTCCTCATTCAAAAAGCATAAGGACATAAAAGTCTATGCCAGTGAGACCAGACCCTTTCTTCAGGGTGCTAGGCTGACCTGCTGGGAGCTTTCTAAAGAAAGCATACCAGTGGTTTTGATAACCGATAATATGGCGGGTTATCTTATGAACAAAGGAGAGATCTCTTTTGTGGTGACAGGAGCGGATAGGATCGCTTCGAACGGGGATACGGCCAACAAAATAGGGACCTATGCGGCGGCTGTTCTAGCCAAGGAAAACAGGATCCCTTTTTATGTGGCCGCTCCTTTGAGCACCATAGATTTCGGCCTTGAAAAAGGGAGTCAGATTCCCATAGAAGAAAGGGATCCTGATGAGGTAAGAAAAATAGGAAGCTCTTATATCACCCTTCCTGATATAGAGGTAAGGAATCCGGCTTTTGATGTGACTCCGGCAGAATATATAACTGCTATCATAACGGAAAAAGGAATCGCCCGTCCGCCTTATAACCAGAGTCTCAGGAAATGAATATTTTAGGCATAGAAACATCATGTGATGAGACGGCAGCCTCGGTCATCACAGACAGGAAAAGAGTTTTAAGCAATATCGTCTTATCCCAGGATGAGATCCATTCTCCTTATGGCGGCATCGTTCCTGAGCTGGCCTCAAGAAACCATGTCATTTCCATAAATTTTATCCTTGAAGAAAGTCTGGAGAGAGCCGGAATAAAGATTAAAGACATCGATCTCATCTCTGTGACCCAGGGACCGGGTTTGATCGGGTCGCTTCTTGTGGGCCTTTCTTTTGCCAAGGGACTGGCTTACACTCTTGAGAAGCCTCTTATTCCTGTTGACCATCTGGAGGCCCATATCCACTCTGCTTTTATCGAAAACGAGGATATCCCATTTCCGGCGCTGGTTCTTCTTGTCTCCGGAGGCCACACGTCGCTTTATTTGATGAGGAAAAAACTGGATTGCAAGGTGCTGGGAAAGACCAGAGATGACGCTGCCGGAGAGGCTCTGGATAAAATCGCCAAGTTTCTGGATATCGGCTATCCCGGCGGCCCTTTGATTGAGAAACTATCCCTGGGAGGGAATACACAGGAATTTGATTTTGCGCTTCCCAAAATGACGGATCAAAGCCTTGATTTCAGCTTCAGCGGCTTTAAGACCGCTGCTTTGAGGCACATTAAGAAAAACAATTTGAATAAAAAGAGCTCCCGGCTCAAAGATTTTTTAGCCAGCTTTGAGCATTCAGTGGTGAGGGCCCTGATTTCTCGTCTCAAGAAAGCAGCTTCCAAACACTTTCCTGAATCACTGATTTTATGCGGCGGAGTGGCCAGAAACAAAAGGCTGAGGGAATATTTCACAGAATTGGCTGAGGAAAAAGGGCTTCATTCATTCATCCCTTCTCATGAGTTCTGTACGGATAATGCGGCCATGGTGGCTGCCCTGGCATTAGAGAAATACAATAAGGGAGATAAAGGGGAGCTTTCTCTTGACCTTAACGCCTATGCCCGAAGCCCTCATTAGAGAGAGCATACATAACCTGTTTGCCTGATTTTATATATCTGTTTCTAAAAAGAACAAACACATCTGTCCCTAAAAGCGAGCATACATGGTTTCTATTGTGGCATCATAGTAAAAAGACTCGTGAAGAGAATCAGATCTGACCCGGCATGAAAAAGAGCGGAACAAAGGAGGCTCCCTGTCTTCTGCATTAAATATCCCCATATAAGGGCAAGGGCAAACACGACACCCAGAAACATAAAAATTTCGCCGGATTTTACATATTCGACTCTCATATGGGCAAGGGAGAAAACCAGAGCGGTCAGGAGATTAGACCCGAATCTTCCAAGGAATGGCTCAAATTTTTTAAGGAAAATTCCCCTGAAGAGGAGCTCCTCGTTAAGACCATTAGAGAGAACAAAAATCAGGATCCATGGAGCTGCAGGCAGAAGTCGCTCCAGGCCGGAATCGGCATTTTTGACCTGTAAAATGAGAAATCCGGCAAAAGCAAAAAATCCGATCAGGCCGATGACCAGTCCATAACGAAGGAGGCCCTTTTTAAAATAGATGGACCCCAGGCTTTGTCCGGATACTAAAGTGAGGAAAAGTATGGGGATGATGATCCAGAGGCTTTGGGAGAGCTTGGCTACAGCCATTCCTTTAATGCTGGATACTTCAAGACCCAGTGATTTTACAAGGAGACCGCTGAACCGCCAGGCGAGAAATTGACAGAAAGCTGCCAGAAAAAAGGCAAAGGAAATGGGCCAGAATTTATTCCATTTTTTCTTTAAAGCAAACACAATAGTCAAGGCTATGAAAAGGACACAAAGACCGGCTCGAATGAGGTTTTCCAAAGGATCCGGTATGTTTTCTGAAAATGTGATGCTGGGAAGAAAAACGATCAAACCGGTTATAAAAAAAAGAAAGAACCATACGGAACTTTTAAATTTCATTTTTTCCCCTCTATCAAATTATTTTTTTGAGAAGCCTTTTTCACGAAAGCCTTTCTTCCCTGAATGATCAGGGCTTTTCAGGAAATCAATCGCTATCAATGATAAAATGATGGATATATTGAGTCAAGATATCATTTTGTCTGTTCCAGATACTGAGAAGCTGGCGGCGTATATCCTGGTCTTTTTTTGAAATGATATAAAACTTACAGGGCCTTTTTTCACTGATATCCCATTGGCTTTTAATGAGGCCCTTTTTCTCAAGCCTTCTGAGAAGAGGATCACTGAAAAGCGAGACTTTGTGGGACTAATAAGCTAATCTTTTATGGCCTGTCCTTGAATAAGAAGCTCGGCCCTGCTGCTTCCGGGTTTGATCTTGACCGTATAGACACCTGGTTTGACCAGCCGCTCGGCGGCCTTGTATACACCTTTTTGGGAGGGCTGGCTGTCCGGTTTGAGGTCCCAGATCACAGTATTGATTCCGGCTTTTCCCGGCCCTTGAAGAGTGCGGACAAACTTATCCGCCTCATCAAAAATCTGTATTTCAACACCTTCCTCCTGATTTTTCAAATAATAGTGAAAAACAGCAGGGTGAGCGGTTTCCCAGGCCCAGTCGCCCCTGTAATCCCGCGACCGGGGCAGCCTCGCATCTCTCGGCGTAAAGAGATAGGCCTCTTTTTGTGCGATTTCATCTGTAAAGAGGTCCACCGGAATCAGATCCAGTTTAAAAATACTCCGGCCGTGCGTGGCGATAACCAGATCCCTGTCCCTGTTCTGAACGGCAATGTCATGGACAGCCGCTGTGGGCAGGTCGGCACACAGGGATATCCAGGACGATCCCCCGTCTTTGGAGATATATACACCGCCCTGATCTGACCCGGCATAGAGGACATCCGCCTTTTTAGGATCCTCTCGGATGACATTGAACTGTTCGTCCGGAAGTCCTCCGCCGATGGAATCCCAGGTTTTCCCTCCATCCACTGATTTGAAGAGATACGTCCGGAAGTCGTCTTCCCTATAACCTGTCAGCGACACATAGACCGTCCCTTCATCATGTCGGGAGGCCTCCACTCGGCTGATCCATTTATCGGGGAGCGCGCTCCCGATTTCCGTCCATGTGGTTCCGTCATTCGGTGTCATCCATACCCTGCCGTCGTCCGTTCCCACATACAGCAGACCCGGTCTGAGTACGGATTCGCTGATTGTGGTGATGGTGCCGTAGGGGACGTTGCCCTGCCGTTCCAGTCCCGGCTGTGTGGTCAGGTCAGGGCTGATCACTCTCCAGCTATCCCCCTTGTTGAGCGATTTGAACACCCGGTTGGCGCCGAAATAAAGCGTAAGGGGATTGTGCCGGGAGATAAGGAAAGGGGACATCCAATTGTACCGCAGAGCAGGGTCCGCATCCTTGATGCTCGGCCGAATGGAGCTGATCTTTCCCGTCTGCATGTTCTTGCGCTGAAAATTTCCGAACTGCTGCTCAAAATAGATGATATGGGGATCGGTGGGATCGACCAGAGTGAAATAGGAGTCGCCTCCTCCCCAAAGGTCAATCCAGACATAATGCCAGGGATCCTGGATTCCGTCTTCGGGAATCCTGTCGCTGGGGCCGAACAGAGCCGAGTTGTCCTGCGTGCCTCCATAGATGCGGTAGGGCTCCGCTGTATCCAATGACAAGGCATAAAATTCGCCGGCCGGGATATTGTTTAAATGCAGCCAGTGCCTCCCTCTGTCATTGGAGATATAGACTCCGCCGTCATTCCCTAGGATCATCCGGTCCGGATCCTGGGGATCGATCCACAGATCGTGATGGTCGAGGTGAAGGGCACGTGTAGGGTGCTCATAAAGATGTATGATTGTTCCTTGAACCACCTCGAATGTCTGCCCTCCATCCACCGATTTCACCAGGTTGACCCCGAGTGCATAAAAAGTATCCGGATCGTCGGGGGAGACCCGAATATCCCCATAGGAATGAAGAGTGAACCGGTCATTGACCATGGGGACTTTAGCCCAAGTTCTCCCCTTGTCGTTGGACCTGTACACCTCGGCCCCGGCCGGGCGGGTCTGCACTTTTCCCTTGTTGTCTTTCCGCTTGACAGGCGTTTGGTTATTGATAAAGGCATAGACGACACGCGGGTCAGACTGTGATACGGCCAGCGCTATCCGACCGATGTGCGGCCCGGGCGGCAAACCCTTGGTCAGTTGTGTCCAGGTTTTTCCGCCGTCCGTGCTTTTGAAAAGCCCGGTGCCTTCTCCGGATTCTGAAGAATTCCAGGCCCTGCGGATGTGTTCCTGGGAGGAAGCATAAACGATATCAGGGTCGGATGGATCGAGTGCGACATCCGCCACCCCTGCTTTTTCGGAAATAAAGAGAACCTTGGTCCAACTCCGTCCTCCATCCGTTGTTTTGTAAAGACCCCTTTCCTTGTTATATGTGTATTCATGGCCCAGAGCAGCGACATAAACAATATCCGGATTCCGGGGATCGACAACCACACGGCCGATATGATGGGTTTCTTCCAATCCCATGTGGGCCCAGCTCCGTCCGCCGTCCGTGGATTTGAACACGCCCACTCCGGCAAAGGAACTTCGGGCCAGGAGATTCTCACCTGTTCCAACCCAGACAGTATCCGGGTCGGAAGGGGCGACGGCCAGATCACCGATAGTAAACGTGGGCTGGTCTTCGAAAATCGGGGTCCATGCCAGACCGTTGTTCACGGTCTTCCAGACGTTACCTGCGCCGAATCCTACATAAATGGTCGATGTCCCCGGGACTGCATCAATACTTTCAACGCGCCCTCCCTGAAAGCGCGGTCCGAGTGACTGCCAGTGAAGTCCGCGGAAGACCGAAGCATCCCGCATCCGCACATGCTCTTCCCAGGATTTCATCCGCGCCGAAGCAGGAGTGCTTTCATTCTTTCCGATAGAGCTCTGCGCGGGATATACGAGATATAGGAAAGACGCTGTAATCATTATGATCCATGGAATCCGCCTGAAATTTTTCATGCCTTCCTCCTTGGATGTTGTAGGGTTTTCTAAAATTGGTAAATCAATGGATCGATATATTATAATAAGATAGACACTGATTGAAAAGCGAACAAAATTCACAGGTTAAAAAAATGAAAAAGAATGCATTCACATTAAGGGATCAAATCCTGGTGCTGGCTGTGGTGCTGAGCGGCCTTGCTTTTGCCGAACGGGCTGCTCCCGCTCCCTTAAACGCCGCCTCCGGCACGGAACCGGCGGCCAGGTGGTCTTTCGACCGGGTGGTCAAGGGAAAGGTAATCGATCAAATTTCCGGCACCCAAGACTCTTTGACAGGGAATTACCGTTTGATTTCCGGAATCAGGGGAAAAGCAGTGAAATTTGACGGCTATACAACGATGGTTATCCGCCGAGCAAAGGATGTCCCTTCACTCGACGGCGCATTTACTCTTTCCGCCTGGATAGCGATCGCCGCTTACCCATGGAACTGGTGCCCGGTGATTAACCACGCCGGACTCTCGAGCGGATATTCCCTCGAGATCGGCCCTGACGGCGAAGTTAGGCTCAAGGTCTTTTCCGGCAGTGCGTGGCGAACAGTCTATTCTAAAGACAGGATCAAACTGAGGGCGTGGAGCTTAGTGAGCGGAGTGTTTGATCCCGATAGAGGGCTTACTGTCTATATCAACGGCCTTGAAAACGGGCACATGGACTACAGCGGCCGTATGAGCAGCGCGCGGGACTCGAATCTCATCATCGGTTCGGTGCGGCAGCCTGAGAAGCCGTCCGACATCCACCGGGAGTTCGGCACGCTGCCTGGGTGGTTTTCCCTGGATGCAGCGCTGGATGAAGTAGAGATCTGGAATGGTGCACAGGACGAGCCGCTTCTGACCCGGGAATTCGCTCAAAACAAGCCCTCCGCCCCTCCTGAGATCCCGCCCCGTATCCTGCCCCGGGGGGCCGAAGGGCCAGGCCGCTTTGGCGCCTATTACACCCGACTCAAGTATTACTGGGAATGGGACGATCTCTGGAGAGTGGGAGATGACCCCGATATTGTCGTCTGCTTTGACAGATCCCCGGTCCGCATGGTTTTTTGGCGGGGGACACGGTACTCTCCGGTCTGGGTCACGGAGAACAATCTGTGGATGGCGGATCAGAGTATCGAAGCCTGGAATGACGAGGAAGGCTGTTTTGAGCATATGCAGGACCGGCACACGCGGTACTCCCATGTCCGGATTATTGAAAACACACCCGCCCGGGCAGTCATCCACTGGCGGTATGCTCCGGTCAGCGCCTACAATCACTTATGGAACGTCGATCCCCGCACAGGATGGGGACTTTGGATCGACGAATATTATTACATTTACCCTGACCAGACCGGCATCCGAAAGTACGTCTGGACCAAAGGCGCACTTGGACAGCCGAGGCAGTTCCAGGAATCCATCCCCCTGACCGGCCCTGGTCAGCTTCAGGGCGATGTGGTCAACAAGGAGTATGTGACGATCGCCAATCTGGAAGGACAAAGGCAGGTATTTTCTTATGTCGCCGATCCGCCGAGAGAAACCGAAAAGAAAATCCCCGAAAATCCCTGCATCCAGCGCCATAACTTGAAAGCGGATAACAAGCCTTTCATTGTTTTCGAACCGGGCGGCAAAATGTTTTATCTGCGGGATATGAATATCACGGCACTTTCCCGACCCGGATCGTGCAGCCATTGGCCTGTCGGTCAGATGTGCTGCGACGGCCGGACCCAACGGACCGCGGACCGGGCGGCAAGCTTTCTTGGATTCCCCATTACTGACCCGGTCGTTCATGAAGGAAAAACGCGAAGCTGGGCAAATTCCCTTTATGGCATGAACGCCCAACCGTTCGATACACTGATCAGCCTGGCTCGGTCATGGGCCAGGGCCCCTGACCTGGAGGTCCTGTCCGGCAAAGTGAAATCCCTCGGCTATGATATGTCACAGCGGGCTTACCGGTTTGACTGCGAAAAGCCTATGCAGTCCGGCCTTGTGAAGCTCCGGCTTAACGCTTCCGAAGAAAGCCCTGTGGTGAATGCTTGCCTCGTTTTTGACGGATGGGGAAACAGTGTGCCTGCGGTCTCTGTCGACGGCAGATCTCTAAACGAGAAAAATGAATATAAAACAGGATTTGTCCGGACTCTTGAAGGAACGAACCTGATCGTCTGGATTGAACTGAAAAGCAACCGCCCGGTGAAGGTGGAGATTGATTCGTCGCTTCGCTCCCCGCATGAATGAAAGCGCTGTATTTTTCTGCCACTTTCTGGACAATAGTTCGCAGATGAACATAGTGTCTTTCAAATCGGTTTTCATATTCCTGAAGGAACAGCTCAAAATAATGGAAGAGGATACTGTAAAACAAAGTGAGTTCCGCCCTATTTGTATGAAGAGACGAAAGTATAGGTTCCGGATCCGATGTCGCAGACACCGTATCCATTGCCGGCTTTCCACACTCGATCCCTCTGAACGCCCGTTCCCGGCTTTCCTTTTTCCCTTATGCTTTCGGCATCGGAGGAGGGCATGAAGACTTTGGCTCGTGTATTGGGTGGGACCGTGATTGTCAACACAAATTCTTCTTTATCACGTTTCCAGAATACACGTATCGTTCCTCTCACTGATCTGTATTCAGCTTTGACCCAGGTGATCCCCTCGACCGGTTGCGGCTGGACTCTGAACTGGTCGAATCCTTTCGCTTGGGGGTCGGGCTGGATCCCGGCCAGCCAATGAAAGAACCAGGCGCTTATCGATCCGAACATAGGATGGTTGTGAGAAAATGTGTTGTCGCTGAATTCCCAGTGCTCCCAGAGCGTGGTCGCCCCTTTTTCCAGCATGTAGCCCCACCCGGGGAATGTCGTCTGCCTCGCCACTTCGGCGGCCAAGTCGGCATGCCCTGTCCTGGAGAGGACTTCCAGGAGATACCGGGTCCCGAAAATCCCGGTGGAAAGATGCCCGTTATGCTCTTTCTGGATTTTGCGAATCAGGACATGAAGCGCAGCCGCCTGCTCTTCCGGAGGAAGAAGGTCCAGGCCTAGGGCTATCGCCTGGCTCGCCTGGGTGTGGGGACTCACCCGCCCGGTGCTGCGCACAAGGAAACGGTCCAGGTAGGCTTTTTGGATATCCAGAAAGAGATTTCGATATTGGGCTGCATCCTCCTCGAGTTCAAGAATACAGGCCAGCCGGCTGAGGATACGGGCGGACTCGGCATAGAGAGGGGTTATCATGGGCGGCGCGGGAGACGGCTCAAGCCCCTCGTGATCGCTCAGGCCTTGAGTCACGATGTGCTCCGGGTATTGGGAGCTCACCAAGTCAAGCCACCGGCGTGAGGAGGGGTACTGCTCCTCTATGAGCCCCCTGTTGCCGTAATAGCGGTAAAGCTCAGCCTGGAGCAGGGGATGGACCATGGCCCAGGCCGCCCCGCAGTAGTGGATTCCCACAAAGGGGGCCGTATCGGTCAGCATTCCATCGGGGAGGGCCGCATCCTGCCAGTCGCGGACCGCCTTGGGGTAAAAGGAGGCCATGTTGAAATTCATCATGAAAGCCTCGCAGGTCACGGCCGTATCGCCCCCATAGCCGAAGCGTTCGCGGTGGGGGCAGTCCGACTGGACGCTGAAAAGATTGCTGAGAAAAGTCCGGCGCGTCATCTCCTGGATGCGGTTTAACAGGGGATCGGAGCAGGTAAATTTCCCTGCGGTTTCCACGTCCGCATGAAGGCGAAGGCCGGTAAAAGCCTCTGCTCCAGGCCTTCCTGGAAAGCCGGTGACTTCTACGTAGCGGAAAGCATGGAAAGTGAAGCTGGGGACGTAGACTTCTTTCCCTTCTCCTCTGCAGATATAGACATCCTGCTGCACCGCGACTTCCGGAGCTCCCGGGCCCCCGACAGGGCTGCCGTCGCTTCGCAGTCCCTTGATCTGTCCGCATACACTGGTCATGGGGTTGAGGGTTCCGTCCGGGTAGAGAAGCTCTCCGTAGCGAAGCCGTATTCTGGTCCCGCGCGGAGCCTTTACCTTCAGCCGAACCCATCCGGCGAAGTTCTCACCGAAGTCCACGATGAAAACACCGGAGCGAGGCTCTGAAATGCTGGCCGGGCGGATCTCTTCTTTGATTCTGACGGGCGGTTGCGGCTGGACCTCCAGGCGGCCTCCCGGTTTTGGAGCGGACGCTGCTTGGCTCCAGGCCGAGTCATCGAAGCCGGCGATATCCCAGCCGGGGATCTCGCGGCGGGCGTCGTACACCTCTCCCAGGTAGATGTTGTTTCGAAGGAGGGGGCCATCGTGTACTTTCCAGGAATTGTCGGTGACAACGGTGGTGGAGCTTCCGTCGGCAAAAGAAATTTCCAACTGCGCGATGAGGCGGGGACGGCCTACGGCCAGATGTTCGCGAAGATTGAGTCTTCCCCACATGCGAAGCGGCAGGGGATTGTACCACCCGTTTCCCAGGACCACACCAAGGCAGTTCGGTCCTTCCTTGAGCAGGGCGGTCACGTCGTAGGTGCTGTAAAGGATCCGTTCTGCATAGTCCGTCCAGCCCGGGTCGAGAACCCGGTCGCCCACCCGGCGGCCGTTCAGACAGGCATCATAGTATCCCAGGCCTGAGATGTAAAGCCTGGCTTTTACGGGCTCCCGGTCCAGGACAAAGGTTTTGCGGAAAAGAGGTGCGGGATCATCCCGGTAAAAATCAGCATCCTCTTCAGGGGTGGGCCGGCCGTCAAAGATCCATTCGGCTTTCCAGTCGCCGGGCCGCAGCAGCCCGGTTTCCCAGGACGACGGTGGGCTCCAGTCCGATGCCCGGCCGGTTCCGTCCCAGACGCGGACCTTCCAGAAACACTTCAAACCGGAGCTCAGAGGGGCTCCACCATACGGAATGTTGAGGGTCTCGTCCGATTCCACCCTGCCGCTGTCCCATAAGCTGCCCTGGTCTTCCGCCAGATCTTTTTCGCTCTCCGCTACGAGGATCTGGTAGGCGCTCTGCGTGCAGTTGCGGAAATCAGAATGAAGCGCCCAGCTCAACCGAGGCAGGGCCGTGCCGATCCCCAGAGGGTTTACGCTGTATTCTGTTCGGAGATCGATTGCGCGAAGTCCTTTGTCCCGACTGCACCCGGTGGCCACTATGGCTGCCAACACCATAACAGCGAAATAAAGGATGCTCCTTCCTGCCTTTGGGAATGACCGGTCTTTCGTCGTCTTCCTGTGCCCCGATGACAGGCTGCAGAGCCCTGGAGGAATCATTTCTTTCATTTCTTTGAGGCGGCTTGTTCCGCCAACTCCCGGCACCTCCGGCGCATATTCTGCAACCGCGAGGACTGTCCCGGATCAGAGGCGAGATTCCGGCTCTCATAGGGATCGTCTGTCAGGTCGTAAAGCTCCTCGTACTCGGGATGGTCCATATATCTTATGTATTTCCACCCGCCTGTGCGGAGAGCCTCTGTCCGGGGGATCTGGGGATGGTTCCAGAGGTGCTCGCAGAAAACCTCGGTCCGGAATGGCCGGGTTGGGTTTCTCATCAGAGGCACCAGGCTTCTCCCCTGCATCTTTTCAGGAACAGGAACCCCGGCCATCTCCAACAGGGTGGGAGCCAAGTCCAGATTGAGGGCCGGCTCGATTATGACGCGTCCTCCGGGCGCCGGAGAAAGCCTCGGGTCGTAGATGATAAGGGGCACACGGATGGACGGCTCGTGCATCAACCACTTACCGGCAAAACCTCTTTCTCCCAGGAAATAGCCGTTGTCGCTGATAAACATGATGACGGTATTATGCTCTATGCCCTGGCGGACAAGCTCTTCCTGCAGCCGTCCGATGACCCTGTCTATTCCGCAGATCATTCGGTAGTAACCTTTGACCATCGCTTGATATTTCTCGGGCGTGTCGAAACGCCAGGACCAGCGAACCCGGTTAAGGGAACTCTTCAGGAAATCAGGAAGGGCCTCGAAAAACTCTGGTTCGGATGTGGGAGGCGGCGGGATGACAACATCTCTGTAAAGTTCACCGCATGCTTCAGGCCAGAAATACTGCTGGGTGGAGCCATCGTCGGCATGAGGGGCCCAGAAACTGAGCGAAAGGCAGAAAGGACGGTCGTTCGGCCGCTCGCGCAGGAAGGCGAGGGCCAGGTCACCGTGGATGTCGGTCAAATGACGCTTTTCGCCGTCTTCCTCTTTGAAGTAAGGATAGGCTGTGGAGCGAAATCGGTCGAACATGGCATTGACGACACCGTCTTGAACCTTAATGCCGAACTTACCCACAAGACCCGTGTGGTAGCCTGCTCGACGCAGGAGATATGGATAGCTTTTATCCATGAGTGCGGAGGAAAGCGGCGGTTTGGTAAAGGTATAACCGTGTGAGCGCTCGTAAAGGCCGGTGAAGATCGATGCCCGGCTCGCGGTACAGATGGGAGTAGTGACAAATGCCTTTTCGAACCGGATGCCGCGGGAGACAAGATCGTCCATGACAGGAGTATGAATGATCGGATTGCCCGCGCAACCCAGCGCATCATAGCGCTGGTCATCGGTTACGATGAGAATAATATTTGGGGGGGAAGGCTCGAGGGTGCGCCTTCTTGCGCATCCCGGTGCGGCCAGGGCCGCTGCGCATGCCCCCAGAGTTTTGACGAAATCCCGTCTCTTCATTGGAATAAGAAATTTGTTTTTCTGTTGCTCTTGATTTTCGCTTGATTTCATCAACCATAATATACGCAAAAAACACATCCGGTCAACAAAAAATCCACAAACAGGAGAGAGTATCAATAAATGGCGATTAGAATAAAATTGAAAGCAGACAAAGGCATTTCAGTTGTTCTTTCTATAGAAAACATATATATCCTTGAAAACAAAAAAATGAACATCGCCATTTTTTTATGAATAAGTCAGGATTCTCACCGATGACACAATAATGGATTTATGATAAGATTACGGACATGAAAATTTCTGCGGTTATCATCACATATAATGAGGAAAAAAGGCTTGAGGCTGCCCTCAAAAGCGTAAGAAAAATAGCGTCGGAAATAGTAGTGGTCGACAGCTTCAGCACAGATGATACGGTTAAGGTAGCAAAGAAATATGATTCCAAGGTCTACAAGCGGGAATGGACGAACTACGCGGACCAGAAAAATTATGCGAACAAGAAGGCCTCTCATCCCTGGATCCTTTCGCTTGATGCTGATGAGAGGCTTTCTCCCGGACTTCAGAGAGAGATTCTGGCATTAAAAGCCGGAGAACCCGAAGCAGCGGGATTTTCCATGCCCAGGCAGGTCTTTTATATGGGGAAATGGATCCTTCATTCAGGGTGGTATCCGGACAGAAAGACACGGCTCTTTAAAAAAGAGAAAGCTTTTTGGCAGGGGGAGTATGTTCATGAAAAACTGGTTATTAAAGGCAAGGTCACAAAACTTGAAAGCCCCCTCTATCATTTTACTTACCGGGATATTCAGGATCATCTGAAGCGTATCAATGAATTTTCGAGCCTGGGTGCACAAAAACTCTATGCCTCCGGGAAAAAATGCAGGTGGTATCACCTTGTTTTTCTTCCCCCTCAGAGATTCATTAAATCGTATTTTTTAAAAGCCGGAATTATGGACGGATTTGCTGGATTTGTGATTGCCATGCTTCACAGCTATGCCATTTTTATGCGTTATGCAAAGTTGAAAGAGATATGGAAGAAAGGAGAGAGAATTGAGCCTTTTCCAAATTGATTCAGGGAAAGAATGGAGAGGGGGACAGAGACAGTCTCTTTTCCTGGTGAGAGAGCTCAAGAGAAAAGGATACCCCTGCCGGTTTTATGTTCAACCCGACAGGCCTCTTTACAAAAAGGCAGAGGAAGAAGGGCTCCCGGTTTTTCCTTTGAGAATCAGAAGTGAAGCGAGCATCATATCAGCTTTAAGGCTCGCCAGACACATGAAGAAAGCCAATTGTGTTCTGGTTCACTCTCATGATGCTCATGCAGCAGCAGTGAGTGCTATGGCCGCATCAAGAGCAAAGGTCCCTATTCGGGTAATATCGAGGCGGGTGGATTTTCCTCTTAAAGACAATTATTTTTCAAAGATGAAATATCAAAAAGAAATTGACAGGATCATCGCTATATCCGAAGGAGTGAAAAAAGTGCTCTTATCTGGAGGGATCGACAAGAAAAAAATAAGTGTCATCCCCTCGGGTATTGATTATACGCCTTTTGAAAACATTGCTTCCAGAGATTATCTCCACCGGGAGCTTGGTTTTGGTGATGATGACTTTTTGGTGGGGATCGTGGCTCATCTTGCTGATCACAAAGGGCATAAATATCTGATTGAAGCAGCAGGGATGCTCAAGCAGAAAGCCCCTCATATCAAGCTGATTATTGTAGGGAAAGGGCCTTTGCGCATGAAACTTGATGAACAGGTAAAGAAGACGGATGTTGATGATATTGTCTTCTTCCTGGGCTTCAGGGAAGATGTCCCCCAGATTCTGGCTTCTCTTGATTTGTTTGTGCTTTCATCCTACTTAGAGGGGCTGGGAACCAGCATTATGGATGCCATGGCCAGCCGTTTGCCTGTGGTGGCCACCGAGGTCGGAGGAATCCCGGAGCTTGTGACCCATGAAAAAACCGGCCTGCTTGTCCCCCCAAAAGAGCCGGGGGCTTTAGCTGAAGCGATCCTCAAGCTGTACCGTGACCGGGAACTGGCTGCTTCGTATGGAGAAGAAGGTTATAAAGTTGTGCATGAAAAGTATTCTTCAAGAGCCATGGCAAAAAAAATCATTAAAGAATACGAACATATCGCAAGAAGAAAAGACGTGAAGCTGCGTCCCATAAATAATTTTATTAAGAAAAAGCCAACGAAGTGAACAGACCGTTTGTGATGTCCCTCCAGGAACCTTAGAGCATAGTCTGTGAACGTATCGGTGAGATAAAAGTCATCTCCGGGTTCAGGAGCAGGCTGGGTCAATAAACAATTCAAAGGAAAGTGAAATATCCCTCCTGTTGGGCTTTGATATCATCTGGTTTCATGTCTTCCAGACCATAGGAATCCATTTGTTTCAAGCAATCCTCTCCATGAGTAGTGAACACGATGATTCCTTTTTCTTCATCATTTAAATTCCGGCGGCAGCATCTGGCAAGAATAATATTGTGTTTTATTTTTTATACAGGTAAATGGAGTGTTCCTCTCCGTTCCAGGTTTCAACAGTTTGGTAGCCTGTTTCTCGATCCTTCCATCCGATGATATCATAATTATGAGAGACAACCCGTGCCCCGTCTTTCAGTTGTGCTTCGAGTATGGGGCGCAGCAGTTCATTGGATTCCGGAAGCAGATACATGGTCACCACTGTGGCTTCTGAATAATCCGATTTTGCGGCGTCCTCCTGGCGGAATTCGATCCGTTCTTCCACTCCAGCTTTTTGGGCGTTGAGCCGCGCTTCCTTAAGCCGTTCCGGGTCCAGTTCGATTCCAACACCCATGGCTCCGAACCTCTTGGCTGCCATCACCAAAATGCGCCCGTCTCCGCAGCCTATGTCATAAACCACATCATTTTCATTTACGCCTGCCATTTGCAGCATGGTTTCCGCCACTTCCAGAGGGGTGGGAACATAAGGAGCCAGGTCCACCGCATCTTCCCGGCCGTGGGATCCTATATATAATTCAAGCTCATTGTTTTCGTCCATGCGAAAAGAAAAAGGTTTGCCCCTTTCCAGAGTGTACCGGATCCAGAGGTTTTCCCTGGGGAAAAAAACATGCATGTCTTCACGGGTTGGATAATGGTGGACCTCGCCCACCTGAATCGTTTTCCTCTGCGGCTCCTTGTCATCGCTGCTGGATTTGATTTTGTATGTCACAGGATTCTCCGTGACATTGCGGATGGTTATTTCAGGAAGTTTTTCGGGAACAGGCTCGATTTCTTTTGTCTCTTTTACCGGTGTTTTTTTCTGGAGCGGATCGTGGGCTTTGGTTTGTCCGCAGGACCAGCTCAAAGCCATAACGGTCAGGAAAAGGATAAAGAAAGATTTAATGGAACACCCTTCTGTTTTCAAAAAGAGCCTTGTTCTTTGCTTCATTTTAATATGCGTAAAAGAGTAAAGATTTTTATTTTTTCTTTTATCTGAGTTTCTTCATTTCTCCAGCATGGGGTCTTGGCGGACCGAGACCTTTCCAGTATAGGTCTTTTGGTTGACCTTGAGTTTAACAGCATAGGTCCCTGATTCAGCTGCAACAGCTCCCCTTCCCGCACCAAATCTCCTTCCATACCGGCCGAAACCTATGGCTTCAAATGCTTTTCTTTGGATCTCGGCAGCTTCTCTAAAGGTCAGGCCTGGCTTTTTAAGCTGTTCAAGTGCGTTTTGTACTGTTTTTTTGGCTTCTTCCTCAACCTCCGGCCTTTGAAGAATCCTCTCCATCATTTGCTGCATCTGCTGCAGGGCCTGCTTAATCTGCTTCGGTGAGGGGTCAAACATCATGTCCCACATCAGACGGTTCACTCCGGCATCCGCTTCTTTCAAAGTATATGTTGTCTTTAAATTTCCTGTTGCATCTGTTATTTCGATCTCCACTGGGTCGGATGGTTTTTGCTTAAGATAAAAATTGATAGCTGCGCCAAAATCAGGATTTTCTCCCGCAAAATAAAGGTTGCCTCGGCCGTAACCGCCTCTTGAAAGGTTCAGCCAATGGGTTCCCGGTCGCTTGTTTTCAAACAGGTAAGCCTCAGATGAAAGAATATCTTCTGTAAGTTGCTGGAGAGGAGAGATATCGTCAAGAATCCATATGCCTCTGCCGTGAGTCCCGGCAATCAGGTCATTGTCCCTGGGATGGATTATCAAGTCATGAAAAGCCACTGTGGGCATATTAAGGCTTAAGCTGGTCCAGTTTTTGCCTCCGTCAATGGAGAAAAACACAGCAAATTCTGTCCCTACAAAAAGAAGATTTTTGTTTTTCAGGTCTTCACGGATGACATAGACCGGACCTCCATCCGGAAGATTTCCTGTTATGTTGGCCCAGGTCTTTCCGTAGTCTGTGGTTTTGAACACATAGGGTTTGAATATATCACTGCGGTGCCCGTCAAAAGTCAGATAACAGACTCCTTCATCAAAGCGGGAAGCTTCGACACGGCTGACCCAGATTGCTTCAGGAACGTCCGGAACATTCTTTCTTACATTTGTCCATGTTTGTCCTCCGTCCCGGGTCAGTTGGACATTTCCGTCATCTGTTCCCACCCATATAAGGCCGGGAGTGATGGGTGATTCGGATATGGTAATGATGGTGCAGTGAGTCTCGGCTCCTGTCTGGTCAAGGGTGATGCCGCCGGTGGGCTTTTCGTATTTGTCCGGGTCATCAGTCGTCAGGTCAGGACTTATGATGGTCCAGTGGTCGCCCCGGTCTATGGATTTGAACAGATGGTTCCCGCCAAAGTAAAGGGTATGAGGATTGTGCGGTGAGAGAAGAATGGGTGAGCTCCAGTTGAAGCGGAATGGAGAACTCTGACGGCCGAACAGGCTTGGCGGTTCCGGTTTTTCACCGGGTTTTCTTTTTGGGGGAGGAGGGGCGTATTCTGCCCAGTTGTAGGTATTCTCCCGGGACGGTCTGATCCGGTTTGTTTCCCTTGTTTCCGCATTAATGCGGCTGATATTTCCTCCCTGGCTTTCGCAGTAGACTGTCCGCCAGTCAGTCGGATCGTTTTGCGTATAAAATCCGTCGCCGCCTCCGATGTTAAACCAGAAATCAGTGAGAATCGAGTCATCACGGCTCATACTGGGGCCTCCCCAGGTCCCGTTATCCTGCAGCCCCCCGTAAACATAATAGGGATCACGCATATCAGCGCTTACAGCGTAAAATTGGGTCACACAAAGGTTATCATAGAATATCCATGTTTTTCCGTGGTCATGGGTGAGGGCTGCTCCGCCGTCCTGTCCTACATAGAACCGGTTCTTATTGGTGGGGTCGAGCCACATTGTGTGGAAATCAGGGTGAAGTCCCCTCATGGTCTCAAAGGTTTTTCCTCCGTCCTTAGAGTACTGCAGGTTTGTTGAAAGATAATAAATGAGTTTGTCATCAAAGGGATTTATATAGATATGGCTGTAGTAAAACGGACGGACATTCATTCGATTCATATACATCCAGGATTCTCCGCTGTCTTCTGACCTGTATATACCTGTGCCGAGTTTGGTCATGTCTTTGTAGTCGGGATTTGGTTTCTGCTCCTTTCCTTCCCGAATCGTTCGACTCGGTTGATAGCTGTGTTCGACCACAGCCACAAGGACCTTTGGATTGCTTTTGGAGATGGCCAATCCGATCCGTCCCAGGTCTCCTTCCGGCAGCCCGTTTGTCAATTTCTGCCAGGTTTTTCCACTATCAGTGGTTTTGAAAATCCCGCCGTTAGGGCCTCCGGAATCAAACCGCCAGGGTTGACGCAGCCTCTGCCAGAATGAGACGTAGAGGATATCCGGATTTTCAGGGTGCATCACCAGGTCTATGGCACCGGTTTTTCCGTCATCCGGCAGTCCGTTTGTCAGTTTCTGCCAGGTTTTTCCGCCGTCCTCTGTTTTGAACAAACCCCTGTCTCCGGAGTAGCCCCAGGTATGTCCTGTGGCTGCGGCATAGACGATATCAGGATCGTCCGGGTGAGTGATAATGCGGCCGATAGTATGAGTGGTTTCCAGTCCCATGCGAGTGAATGTTTTACCGCCATCCACAGATTTATAAATGCCGTCTCCCCAGGCGATGCTGTTCCGGCAGCATTCTTCTCCAGTACCGACCCAGATGATATCCGGATTTTTCTGGAAAAAAGCCACATCTCCGATAGATGCAGAGCCGTAGTTGTCGAAAATCGGCTCCCAGGTGGTTCCTGCATTTACAGATTTCCAGACCCCTCCGGATGCACTTGCTACCAGAACATGAGTGAAATCGTTTTCAAGAGCTTCAAAATCTGAAATGCGCCCGATCATATTAGCCGGCCCGATATTGCGCCATTTGAGATTTTTGATGAGGTTCTGCTCAGGAGTCTGGGAGAAGAAAAAGCCTGTCATGCTCATTGCAAGAATGGTTAACAGGAGAGCCTTGCTTGCCTTTTTTAAAAACTGATCCATTACTGACCTCCTTTGTTTGGCCTGATTTATTCTTACAAAAAACAGGTCACAACAGCACCGGCTCGCGAATAATCCAGGTCAATTAAGCTTTGTTTGATAGTTTGAGAATGCATTTGTTTTTGCACATAAAAAAAAATGAAGATGTCATTATATATAAAAAAAATTTAATTTGTAAATGAAAAAGCCGGCTAGACCTTATTTTTTACTTTTCCAAAGCCGATGGTTTAAAAAGATTATCAGATATGTTATTCTCTTGAAATAATCTTGCATATCGCTGGAACAAAATGAATTATAAATACATCGCCGTTTTTTTATGAATAGGTCAGGTTGATTGGCAAAAAGAGGACTAATGCACAGAAGAATACCTTATGGCTTAATATGGCTGTTAATGGTTTTTATATCAACATCCCAGATGGGTTTAGGAACAGAGGCAAACCAGGATAAAAAGAGGAAAGAGAAAAGAACAGGTGTAGTGGTTCTTCCGATTGTTTTTTACCAGCCCGAGACACGGATCGGTGCAGGAGCGGGAGGGCTTATCACCCACAGAGCCAAAGGCAGCTCTGAAAGCGCGAGGCCCTCAACACTTTTTTTTCAGGCCTACTACACACAGAACAAACAGTATGGAATAGAATTAAAGCCAGAGATTTACTTAAAAAACGAGATTTATCTAATAAACGCCTACTTAAAGACCAGTAAATTCCCCAGCAAATTTTGGGGGATCGGGAACCAGACACTGGATAAAGATGAAGAGAATTACACGCCCCGCATGTTCAACTTTGACTTTTCCGTTCAGAGACGAATCCTGCCCAGAGAACGATTTTATTTGGGGATTCAGTACAAGTTTGAAAACTACAAAATACTTGAGCTTGAGTCTGATGGGGAACTTGCCAAAGGCACTATTACTGGATGTGAAGGAGGCCGGTTGTCCTCATTAGGGTTTATCCTCAATTGGGACAGGCGGGAC
Organism: Candidatus Aminicenantota bacterium; assembly: GCA_021162615.1. GTDB lineage: Bacteria > Acidobacteriota > Aminicenantia > Aminicenantales > Aminicenantaceae > WJMT01. The sequence continues at coordinate 1,910 of JAGGYH010000144.1, read as the reverse complement.
AATATTTTTTTCCCCCATACAGGCAATTATTTCCAGATGACCACGAATTTTTACTCTCAATTCTTTGGGAGCGACTTTGAATTCACATCTCTTCAATTCGATCTCAGAAAATATTTTCCTGTCTTCAAATCTCATGTGTTTGCTGTCCAGGCACTTATCAAATCAGTTTCCGGTTCCCCCTCATTCAGGCACATGTCTGAGATCGGGGGAGAGACGGTCATGAGGGGGTATTATTCCGGAAGATATAGGGATAAGGCCATGTTGGCCATCCAGACCGAGTTGAGGTTTAAGGTCTGGAAAAGATTAGGGATGGTGGTGTTTGCCGGAGCCGCAGATCTGGGTGAGAACATTGGAGACTTGAGTCCAGCGAATTTTAAATATTCAGTTGGGTTGGGTCTCCGCTTTCTGGTTGTCCCGAAAGAGGGAGCCAATATCAGGATCGACCAAGGTTGGGGCAAAGGAACCTCTGGATTTTATGTCATGGCCAATGAGGCTTTCTGATGGAAATAGAACAAATAGAACTTCTTCTTCTCGAAATGCCGTACGTGCACTTTTTTGAGACCAGCTTTGGACGGGAAGAGAAAAAGACATTCATTCTTGTTAAGGTTTTTTCCGGGGGACTCTGCGGCTTTGGTGAAGTCACGGCAGACCTTCTTCCTCTTTATAACTATGAGACCACATCCACTTCATGGGTCATTATCAAGGAAATCCTAGTGCCTCTTCTCTTTTCAAAATCCCTGAGTGATCCCATTGAGTTTCACGCGGAAGCCCAAAAATTCAAGGGACACCATATGGCCAAGGCAGGGCTTGAACTGGCCTTATGGGATTTGAAAGCCAAAAAAGAGCGCAGGCCTTTGAGGGAACTTTACGGGGGAGATAAGAGGGAAATCCTATCCGGAGTGAGCGTAGGGATTCAGGATGAGATTTCTGACCTTATAAGAAGAATCGAAGATTTTCTAAAAAAAGGATATCCCAGAGTCAAATTGAAGATAAAGCCTGGATGGGATATGGAAGTCCTCAGAGAAGTGAGAAAAGAGTTCCCTCAAATTACACTTCAGGTGGATGCCAACGCCGGCTACACATCTGGTGATATTGACATGCTTGAAAAGCTGGATGAATTCGATCTTTCTATGGTTGAGCAGCCTTTCCCTGCCCTGGATCTGCTTTCCCATTCAAAGCTGAAAAAAAGGATAAAAACGCCTGTTTGTCTGGATGAGAGCGCAGAATCCCTGGATGCCGTCCGTCAGGCCTATGAGATGGGGTGCTTTGATATCATCAATATCAAAGTAGGGAGAGTGGGCGGTGTTGTGGAGGCGAGGAAGATCCACGATTTTTGTGCGTTAAAAGCCGTACCGGTGTGGTGCGGAGGCATGCTGGAATCCGGAATCGGGAGGATGCACAATATTCATTTAGCAACCCTCCCCAATTTTAAGCTGACCAATGATATTTCGGCCAGCCAGAGGTATTTTGCGGAAGATTTGATCGAACCTCCCGTGGAAATCACAAACAGGGGAACAATCAAGGTTCCTGAAGGGCCTGGGATCGGAGTGACTCCTATTGAGGAGCGCATCAAAAAAGCCGCTCGAAAAAAAGAAGTGTTCACTCCTTAATGACTTCAAAGATAAGAATTTCGTTTTTCTGTTGGCGATGGTTTTCGGTTAATTTCATCAAATTCCCATCCTCAAAGCAACTTCACCATTAATAATAAACACAAAAAACACGTCCGGTCAACAAGCAACCCCCAAAAAAGAGAGAACACCAGAAAGTCAGCGGAATAGTGCCCCGCAAAGAATAGAGATCCTCCTTGCCCCTGAACAAGGGGATTAGAATATCATATATATTCTGATAGTTCCTCAGCCGCCATAGAGAGCTGAGCTTGAGGAGGCGGGGGCCGGGCAGCCTTAAAAGTT
>JAGGYH010000081.1 GCA_021162615.1 Candidatus Aminicenantota bacterium | reverse complement strand
TTATGACCAGTGGCAGATCTATGTCATGGGATTCTGGAATCCTGAAGAATTTCTCATATACCGGACAAATACAGAAAGCAGCCTTTTTACAGGAACCGGATTCCAAATTATGGTAGTATATAATTATTAAACTGGATTATGAACAAAATAAACTTAGCCGTTTTTTTATGAATAGGTCAGCATAAACCGAGAGGAAGATGCCAATGCAAAATTCAGCATTAATAAAAACACAGGATTTGGTCAAAATCTATCCGGTAGGATGGAAGGAGCTGGTCGCTCTTGACCATGTCAGCCTTGAATTCCAAACCGGTGAATTTGCCGGATTGGTCGGCCCCAGCGGCTCAGGAAAAACCACTCTTCTTAATATCGTAGGTTCTCTGGATACTCCCACAAAAGGAGATGCTGTGGTCATGGGCAAAAAAATCAGCTCGCTTTCACACAAACAGGCGGCTGCACTCAGAAAAAAACACATCGGCTTTATCTTCCAGACATTCAACCTTCTTCCAGTCTACAATGTGTATGAAAATGTGGAAATCTCCCTGCTGCTTTTGGGTCTGACCCATGAAGAGCGGAAAAAGAAAGTGATGCAGGCTCTGGAATGGGTCAAACTGGCAGACAGGGTCAAATCAAGACCGGCTCAGCTTTCCGGAGGACAGTGCCAGAGGGTAGCCATTGCCCGGGCCGTGGTTAAAGAGCCGGCCATCATCTTAGCGGACGAACCCACAGCCAACCTGGATGCGGAAAACTCATACAATATTCTGGAAACAATGGTGGACTTGAACAAGGAACTGGACACGACTTTTATCTTTGCCACACACGATGAAAAAGTCATCCGGTACCTGCGCCGCAAAATCACTCTTTTCGACGGAAGAGTGACCAAAGACGAACAGGTCACTCCTCAGGGGAAAGGAGAAAATCCATGACCTTGTTTAAACTGGCATTGAGAAACCTTCTAGGAGCAGGGCTCAGGACATGGCTGAATGTGGTGGTCCTCTCCTTTTCTTTCGTGGTCATCATCTGGATGCAGGGTGTTTTAAAGGGGATGAACAATCAGGCAGTGACCTCTTTAGTGGATGCTGAATATGCCGGAGGGCAGTTCTGGCACGAAAATTATGATCCCTATGATCCTCTCTCCCTGCAGGATGCCCATGGAAAACTCCCTGATGAGTTAAAGGACCTTGTTGAAAAAGAAAAGGCCACCCCTGTTCTTATCATCCAGGGCACAGCCTACCCTGAAGGCCGGATGACGACTCTTCTCATAAAAGGAATCGATCCTGACCAGAAGATCATATCCCTTCCCTCCTTTTTCCTGAATGAGAAAACCGGAGAAATCCCTGCTGTTATTGGGAACCGTATGTCAGAAAACACGGGTCTTAAAGCCGGAGATACTGTTACACTGAGATGGAGGGATGTAAACGGGACCTTTGATGCCCGGGATGCCCTTATTGTCCAGGTTATGAGAACTACTGTCCAATCCATTGACCAGGGCCAAATATGGATCCCCCTTGACAAATTAAGGGAACTCTCAGATATGGAAGAGGAAGCCACCCTCCTGATCGTTGAAAAAAATATCTTAGACCCGCCCCAGGTGAACGGATGGGAATTCAAGAGCCTGGATTTTCTTGTCAAAGATATAACACAGCTTGTGAAGACCAAAACATCAGGGTCTTCGATCTTCTATGTCATACTCCTCCTTCTGGCAATGCTGGCTATCTTTGATACCCAGGTTTTATCACTTTTCCGCAGAAAAAAAGAAATCGGCACACTCATGGCCATGGGTTTTACCCGGGCCAAGATCATAGGGCTTTTCACTATTGAAGGAGCTATGCACGCCGTGCTTGCTGCTCTAGTGGCGGCTTTATACGGAATACCGTTTTTAATCTGGTTTGCCAAAACAGGATGGCCCATCCCGGAATCAATGGACAGCTACGGCTTTGCCCTAGGAGAAAAAATATTTCCGGTATACGGTGCGGGTCTTGTTGTCGGAACCACACTCCTGATTCTTTTGGTCACAACTCTTGTGAGCTACCTCCCCACAAGAAAAATAGCCAAACTTAAACCCACAGATGCCCTGAGAGGAAAAATCTCATGATAAAATTTCTTATCAAAGGAGTCTTGAGAGACAGATCCAGAAGCCTCTTCCCTGTATTGACTGTAACCGCAGGTGTTCTTTTAACCGTTGTAGGATTCAGCTGGTTAAATGGGATCCAGTCCAGCTGGGTGGAGGTTGCGGCCAAATACAATACAGGCCATCTCCGGGTCATGAGCCGGGCCTATGCCGATGATGTAAATCAGTCTCCCAATGACCTGGCGTACATAGGAGTAAACCAGCTTTTAAGCAATTTAAGACAGGATTTTCCGGAACTGACATGGACTCCCAGAATCAGATTCGGAGGCCTGCTGGACATTCCGGATGAAAAGGGCGAAACTGAAGTTCAGGGGCCCTGTATGGGAATGGCTGTCGACCTTTTATCAGAAGACAGTCCTGAAGAGGAAATACTGAACCTACGGGATTCCATAATCAGGGGAAGGCTTCCTGAGGAACCAGATGAAATACTTATTACCGAAGAATTTGCGCAAAGGCTTGGATTGTCTATGGGAGAGACAGCAACCCTTATAAGCGCTACCATGTACGGAAGCATGGCTATCGCTAACTTTTCGGTCACAGGAACCGTCCGGTTCGGAGTCACGGCCATGGACCGCAGCACCATTATCGCTGACATCTCCGAAATCCAGAGAGTGCTGAATATGGAAAACACAGCCGGAGAGGTGCTGGGATTCTTTAAAACAAACCTGTATGACAATGAACAAGCCGAGGAGATCGCAGAGCGTTTCAATGCAAAATACAGTGACAAAGAGGATGAATTCTCTCCCTATATGGGAACTCTTCTCAAGCAGAGCGGTATGGAAGACATATTAGGAATGGTTGATATATACGGAGAAGTTATTATCATAGTTTTTATTGTGGTCATGTCCATAGTATTATGGAATGCGGGACTGATGGGAAGCCTGAGGAGGTACGGAGAAATCGGAGTTCGGCTGGCTATAGGAGAGGACAAAGGTCATCTTTACAGGTCCCTGATCACAGAGTCTCTGGTCATAGGTTTCATAGGTTCAGTCATAGGAACCGTTCTCGGGCTGCTTGTTTCTTATTATCTTCAGGAAAAAGGAATCAACATCGCTTTTATGATGAAAGACTCCACCTTGATGATGTCTGATACTTTTCGGGCCGACGTCGATGCGGTCAGTCATTACATCGGATTTATCCCGGGCATGGCCGCCACTTTCCTGGGAAGCCTTTTCTCAGGCGTAGGCATCTACAAAAGAAAGACTTCTCAGTTGATGAAGGAGTTAGAGACATGAAAAATGTGAGACATATCCTTATATTTCCTTTGATTTTAATGATGACAGCAGGCCTCACAGGTCAAAACCAAGTCCCGAAAGGAGATTGGATCCTGGAAAAAGTGGATGAAAACTACGGGTCTGACAACAAGATCATGACCGCGACCATGGTCATTCACGGTCGCCGGGGATCAAGGGAAGTCACATCAAAGATCTGGGTCAGAGGAAATGACCAATCCTTTACCGAATATCTGGCTCCTCCAAGAGAGAAAGGCACTAAAATGCTCAAACTCGGCGACCAGCTGTGGATGTATTCCCCGTCCACAGACCGGACCATACAAATATCAGGGCATATGCTTCGGCAGTCTGTAATGGGATCAGATCTTTCGTATGAAGACATGATGGAAGACCCCAAGCTGCAGAATATGTACAGTGCTCAGGTTATAGGGGAAGAGAGCTATATGGACCGTCCCTGCTGGGTGCTCGAGCTCACTTCCATTAAGGAAGATATCGCCTATCATTCCAGAAAAGTATGGGTGGATAAGGAAAGATTCGTGACACTGAAAGAGGACCGGTTTGCAAGGGGAGGGAAACTTCTAAAAACCACTGAAGTAAAAAAAGTAGAAAAAATAGATAACCGCTGGATACCTACTCATGCCCTGTTTAAAGATGTGCTGAAATCAGGAAAAGGAACAGAATTTTTTGTGGACTCCATGATTTTCAACGCAGAAATCCCGGATTATATCTTTACAAAAGCCGCACTCAGAAGATAAAATATCGTCCGCTATGTCTGTCTCAAAAGCTGTTGTCAGAATACCTCCGGAAAATTTCTCTCAAGGAATCACCAGCTCTGGTCTGGGGAAGCCTGACTACGCACTGGCCCTCAAACAGCACGATGATTATTGTCAGGCACTCAAAGACTTTGGTGTTCATCTGATTATCCTTGAAAAAGACACTGAATTTCCTGACTCCGCCTTTGTGGAAGATACCGCTGTGGTCAATGAGAAATGTGCGGTTATTACAAGGCCCGGAGACACAAGAAGGCGCGGGGAAGAAGCCAAAATAAAAAAAGTGCTTTCCAGGTACAGAAATACAGAGTGCATCAAAGAGCCGGGAACCGTGGACGGCGGAGATGTGCTGAGAATAGAGAACAAATATTATATCGGCCTTTCCCAAAGAACCAACCGGCAGGGGGGAGAACAGCTCAGCAAAATCCTTAAAAAATATGGATATGACTCTGTGTTCATAGAAGTCACAAATATGCTTCATCTCAAATCAGGAGTCAACTATCTTGATAAAGGAGTGATTCTTATACGAAAAGATATATCCCTTCTCTCTTGTTTTAAAACCTTCCATAAAATCGCGGTAAGCCCTAAAGAATCTTACGCCGCCAACTGCATCTTGATAAACGGCTCTGTGCTGATGCCCGCCGGTTTTCCTGATACGTACAAAAAAATAAAGTCAGAGGGATTCAACATAAGAGCGCTTAACATGTCAGAATTTGAAAAGATGGACGGAGGAGTGAGCTGTCTTTCTATCCGATTCTAAGCCTTTTTCTGAAGTTTCCAATTCAAGCATCTTGTCTTCCAGTTTCTTTAGAAGTCGCTCGCCGTAAAGTTTGAAAACTTTTTTCCCTTTATTATCTTACCCTTCTTTGAAGCCAGCGCTCCTTTTTTCGACTCCTCAATGACCTCTCTTATGATCTGTGTGAATTGTTTTGGCTCCGCCGGTTTCTGAATATACCGGTCAGCCCCTATATCCAGAGCAAGCTGCCTGTCTTTTGAATCAGTGTATATGGCTGTGCAAAAATAAAAAGAACAAGAAGGCCGAAGAAGAACTCACTGAACTTTAAGGCTACAGCTTGAATCTGTAGTTCATCTTTATCAGAAATATATTGTCTCCCGGAGCAGAAAACAGAGCCTGGATATCTCTTGAAAAGTCAAACTGACCCGGGTAGGAATAATCAGCCCTGTTCTGGGTCCAAACAGCATAAAAGGTGGAGCCTGGACTGTATTCCCATCGGAGAACCACAGTGCCCCGCATTGATTTCAAATTAAAGTCAGGATTTCTTATAGAAAAAGGCTCTGCAGGGCCGGAACCATCCGGATCAAACGTATACATGCCTTCATTCAAAGATATCGTTGAATCTCCTTCTCCGTAGACATCAAAAGCAAACGTTCTCGGTGCTCTCCATTCCTTGAATTTAAAGTAATCTCCCACTCCGATATAAGGCTGGAGGTATGCCTGAAGACTGAGCTTGGGCGTAAAGGTCCAGTTCACTCTTATTTCAATGGGGATGGTCTCCACGATGATATCGGACATCACATACCGGACTCCATACGTTTCTGTTTTTAACTCATCCTCAATTCTTGTGACCCACTGGCCGCATGAATGCCTCCACATATAGCCCGGCCTTAAGGATACACTCAAATTGCTTCCCGGCTTCCATGTCAAACCGGCATACACGGACCAGTTGTAGGCCCCATAGGGATGTGTCCTGTAAAAAAACAAAAGAGAGCCTATGACCTTTTTTCTGTTATCACTGCTTAGGCCTAAGCTCCGCGTAAACCCCCAAGGATATTCGCTTATCGGTCCCCCTCTCGTTAAATAATGATTGTACCTTGTCGGATCATATGCCATGGAAAAAACAGCGGACCAGTAATTCAGAAACTGTCCGAATGCATTGAATGTGTAATTCTCATTGATTCTGTTCCCGCCAAAGTCATAACCGCGGCAGGCTGCCAGAGTGAGCTTCCAGTTCCGGAAAAGAGTTCCCGGATGGAACGTCTGGTATCCTGTTTCTATATGGCCGTGGATGACATCTCCCCGGGTATGGTACCCCATATCCATTGAATTGAATCCGGGCGACATGACACCAATGGCTGTATTAAAGACAACGTTTCCCTTTTGCTTGTTCAGAAAGATACGGCCGGCCCACCCGCTCAGAGAAGTGGCATTCTCATCAACACGGACATAATCAACATCAGGACGCTGAAAATAATGCAGGGAGGAGACCTGAAGCGCCGTGATCGCTTCTTTGGCGCCGGATACATGCGTTCCACCTAGCCAGCCGGTCACAACCCAACCTTTATCCTTATCAAGAAAGGTCCATCCGTCCACAGCAAAACCAAACGCTTTGCCGGGAAGCACAGCAGCCAGTTCGTCTGTTTCAAAATCCCGTATTACTGAAGTGGCAATGAAACCCAGCCCCTGGTTTCCCTGATTGAATTCCTTCTGTGCCCTCAGCACCCCGTAATACGAAAAAGGCTCTATCTCCTGTTTCGTGCTCTCATCACCGACCTTAATGGTGGCGTTCTCCCTATTCGTAAGGGCATTCAAAAATCCGATGTTCCACCCCCTGCCGATTTTTCCTGTCACTTTTGCCGCTGTCAGGATGGTGGTCCATGTGGGATAGTCCACATATCCGTAAGGCTTCATAGAGCCCTGTGGTGAACGGCCGATCCTCCGGCTGTAAAAAAAATCAGGGTTATTCCAGCCGAAGTATCTGACCGTATTCGCTCCTCCGGTTCCGAACCTGAAAATATCCGCGCCCTCAACAAAAAACGGCCTTTTCTCTTCATAGTAGGTCTCCCGGTCACTGATATTAATCACAGCAGGATCAACCTCTACCTGGCCAAAATCAGGATTCACTGTCATATTCAAAGTGAGGTTGCTCTTCAGTCCGGCCTTCACATCAAATCCTGCATCGCCTGTCAATTCCTCACCTTTCTGAAAAGGATTCCCTTCTTCCTCAGGACCGAGCTGCGCCTTTCCTACAGCAAAAGGCAGCAGCTCAAACAGCCGTGCGGGTTTGATGTTTTCGATTCCTGTCAAAACAGCAAAACGGGACACATATCCGCTTTCTTCCTTCGGAATCCATGAAAAGATGCTTTTTTCATTTTTTCTTTTTATGACCCGAATAAAATTAACGCCCCATACATACTTATCTTTCTTCTTAAATCTCAGTTGATTGTAGGGAATCTTTATCTCTACAGACCAGCCCAATTCATCAATATTTGCGGAACATGACCACACTCCATCCCAGGTATCATCTTTTCCTTCATCATTATAGAGAGTACTGTCAATAATGGATTCTGAGGGATTGACAGCAAATTGAAATCCGCTTCTTTTGTCAAAATAGGGGTCAACCGCAAAAATAAACCAGTCACTCTCAAGCTCATCGTCTCTCCTCCCCAATCTTGTTATGATGTGCTCCGGCTCAGAATCATACAGACGGGCAGCAATGTAAAGATGGCTTGAATCATACCCCACCCATACGACTGTTTTTTCTGTGGCTGGCTCTCCGTCCAGAGGTTCAGATTGGATGAATCCTGTGAATCCTTTGGACTGCCAGGGAGCTTCTTTTAAAAGCCCGTCCACTGTGATCCGCTCCTTAATCCTAGTAGCGTGAATGTGTCTTTCTTCAAAAGGGCGGGATTCAAGACTGCTGAAAAGTAAAAACAGGGACCATAAAAGTATGATTGAATTCCTTGTTTTTAAGATACAATAGTGATGGAATCTCAATGTTCTATCCAAAATTTTAATTTACTAGAATACTAATTTTAAAAATTTTCTTCAATTAAAATCTTTATGCTATAATCAGACAAGAGAAAAGGAGGAATAATGAGTAGCTTATTTATAAGGTGCATCATCATTGTTTTATTCTTTTTAAATCCTTTATCAGGCATTTATGCAGAACAGCATCCTTTTTCCGTACACGACATGCTCGCCATGAATCAAATTTCTGATCCCCATGTGTCCCCTGACGGACTTAAAATCGTTTTTACAGTCCGCACCGCGGATATGGAAGAAAACAGAGGCCGCACAGACCTCTGGCTGGTCAACACAGACGGTAAAGGCCTCAAGCAGCTCACTGCTCATCCGGCTTCAGATTTCAATCCCCGCTGGTCTCCCTGCGGAAAATACATTTGGTTCCTGTCTACCCGTTCAGGCTCATCTCAGGTCTGGCGAATACCCATAGATGGCGGAGAAGCCCGGCAGGTTACTCGCCAACCACTGGATGTAGGAAATCTTGTCGTTTCCAGAGACGGGAAATCCATCGCTTTTACCATGGAGGTCTTTCCTGAATTCACTGGTCCTGAGGAAACCAAAGAAAAACTTGACCAGATCGCAGCCCGAAAAAGCAGCGGCCTCATTTATGAAAATGTTTTCATCAGGCACTGGGACACCTGGGAAGACGGCAGAAGGTCCCATGTTTTCGTTATGCCGGCACAGGGCGGAAAGGCACAGGACCTCATGCCCGGAATGGATGCGGACACGCCGTCCCAACCCTTTGGAGGGCCTGAAGAAATCACATTCACACCAGACAGCAAGGGGCTGATATTTACAGCCCGGAATGCCGGACGTGAAGAAGCCTGGTCCACGGATTTCGACCTCTACTTTGCCCGCTTTGACCAGAGCAATGAACCTCTCTGTATAACAGAAAAAAACAAAGCATGGGATACAACCCCTGTTTTTTCCCCCGACGGGCAAAAGCTTGCTTATTTGGCTATGGAAAAGCCCGGATACGAATCTGACCGGTTCCGGATCATCGTTCAAGACTGGCCGCACGGGGAAAAACACGTGCTTACAAAAGAATGGGACCTGTCACCTTCGTCCATATGCTGGTCCCCTGACGGAAAAAAGATCTACGCCACAGCTCCAAATCTGGGACAGAATTCCCTTTTTTCCATAGACACAAAAACAGAAATGATTAAAACAATCATAAAGGATGGATATATTCGCTCTCCCGAAGTATATCCCAACCGGATCCTGTTCGGCATGGACCATCTGGCTTCTCCTGTTGAACTCTATTCAGCAAAACCGGATGGAAGCAGTATCGCTCAAATCACACATATGAACAAAGAAAAGATTGCCCAGGCAAAAATGGGAGAGTACGAACAATTCACATTTAAAGGATGGAACAGCGAAACTGTCTACGGCATTATTGTAAAACCCATCGATTTTAATCCTGAAAAAAAGTACCCAGTTGCTTTCCTCATTCACGGCGGACCCCAGGGTTCCTTTGGGAATCATTTCCATTACCGCTGGAACCCTCAAGTCTATGCAGGAGCCGGATATGCAGCGGTCATGGTTGATTTTCACGGTTCTGTAGGTTACGGACAGGATTTTACTGACTCCATCCGCGGAGATTGGGGGGGAAAACCTTTGGAAGACCTAAAAAAAGGACTCGAATCAGCCCTCAAACGCTATTCCTGGATGGACGGAAACAAAGTCGCGGCCTTAGGGGCTTCTTTCGGAGGATTCATGATCAACTGGATCGCAGGGAACTGGCCGGACAGATTCTGCTGCCTCGTCAATCACGATGGCAACCTGGATGAACGCTTCGCCTATTATGCTACCGAAGAACTGTGGTTCCCTGAATGGGACCACATGGGGACCCCCTGGACAAATCCCGAAGGATTTGAAAAACACAATCCGGTCAATTACGTAAAAAACTGGAAAACTCCGATGCTCATCATCCATGGTGCTTACGATTTTAGAGTCGTGGAAACTCAGGGCATGGCCGCTTTTAACGCGCTGCAGCGCCTTGATATTCCAAGCAAATTTCTCTATTTCCCTGACGAAAATCACTGGGTTCTCAAACCCCACAACAGCATACTGTGGCATGAGACAGTCATAGGTTGGCTGGATCAATGGTGTAAGGACAGCGGAAAGTGAGTTGATTAAGCCTGATGAGTGAGGGCTTTTATTTATCTGAGTTTTAAAGTAATGCTCCCGATTCCCGCATCAATGTCGACGCGAATCTCAACGTCTGTTTTCCCGTAAGCCTCATTGACAAGGTATTTCCCTTTTTTTATAAAGTCTCTTGAACTTATGGAACCAATACCCTTATCCGCTTGAACAATGACGCCTGTATCCCTGGGCAGATACACTGTTGTGGAGCCCACACCACCGTCAATAACAACATCAAGGTCATTCTGATAGCGTCCGGATATATCTACTTCAAGCTCTCCGACCCCTATATCTATATCAAGTGACGTTAAATTCAAAGCCTTAAGGTCAAGTTCGCCTTCTCCTGCGCCCATATCAATCATTAAATCCAAGGGTATGTCTTCGTTCAGATAGATATCCCAATAGTTCCTTCCGTTTCCTGCTGGAATCCCAGATGAATCACCCTGGCGGACAGAAAGAAATCCTTTAGCGCCCTCTAGACGGTAATTGATCTCAGGTCTCCACCGCTCGATATTGTATTCAAAAACTCCTTCCAGAAGATTTTTCGTTCCCCCGAATATCTCAATTTGACCTGCGCCAAAATAAAACCTCGCTTCAACAAACCGGGCGCCTTCAAGCTCTACTGTCCGGGAGTCTTCCTGCAGTTCGCCAATGGGAATACATGTAACAGATACAAACAATAAAAAAAACAGAACCGCTAACTCAAGGACCATCTTTATTTTTTCCATTTTTCCTTCCTTATGACCGGCCTAGTTCTTCCCTTTTATTATAATATACGAAGAAAAAACAATAAAAGTTCTTGCCTTCAATAGTGTCTTCCCGGCTTTTTCACCTTCCCTGGAAATCCGGGGTCATTGAAATAATCCGGACAGAATGCTATAATTGTAAAAAAATAACAATCAGATACTTCTAGCAAAATCCGCTTCTCGGAGAATAACATGAACAGAAAATTAATACGCCCAAAATTTTCCCATTATAAAGACAGTAA
>JAGGYH010000007.1 GCA_021162615.1 Candidatus Aminicenantota bacterium | reverse complement strand
CCGAGAAAAATGAAGGAGAATGGCGTTAAAAATCTGAAGGGAGCACAGACCATATCTGAATTTCATATCGGCTTGCATTAATTGTAAAAAAATGGCGATTAAAATGAAAGTAAAAACAAATAAAAATATTTCAGTTGCACTTTCTGTCAAAAGCATGCAGTTCCTTGGAATCAAAACAAAAAAATTAACATCGCCATTTTTTTATGAATAGGTCAGGTTATTATTTCCATTTCAAGGATTTGCAAGATTTTTTCAATAACGGATACTGCAGCTTTCTTAAAAAATTTCATTCTCATTTAATCTGAGCACAACGACCTGCTGGAGCTGAGCCGGCTTGAAATTAGGACTGACTTTGATTTCTTTAAACAACTCAGGAGTCCTCTGGACAGATAAAACTTGCCCCACTTTCAGGTAAGGTGGAAATATCCCGTCATAGCCGGTTGTAACAAGAACATCACCTTCTGTGATTTCTTCATCCGTGGAAAGAACATACTTCATTTCACATATTTCTGAGTTTTTTCCTGACAGAATACCAAGAGAGCCGCCATCCTGCTTTACCACACTGACTCCGGATTTGCTATCTGTAATCAACTGAACGGTCGCCTGATTATATGTGATAGGAGGAACGATTCTTCCGACTAAATTTCCTGACTCATCAAGGACTACCATATCCTTTTTTAATCCCTGTACAATCCCTTTGTTGATGATAATAGACTTAAACACATTTGACATATCAAATCCGATTATCCGGGCATTAACAAGATTTTTGGAAATGCCGCTCAGAAATTCTTTCACTCTTTCTTCCTTTTCATACTTTTTCAATAGATTCCTTAGAACTGTATTTTCCTGCCTTAACTGCATGACCTCTTTAAGAAGTCTTTTATTCTGAATAGAAACCTCTCTCAAATCAAAATAATCACTCCAGGACTTGCTGACGGCTTTCCATACAGAAACAACGCCGTGCTGGATAGGAGCAAAAACAGCAAACAGAAACGTTTCAAAATAAGTTCCTTTCTCTCCCCTGGGAACTTGGATGGAAATCAGAATCATATGGAAAAATATCAATATAAGAAGGACGGCCGTGTTTTTATTTCTTTTTAGAAAAGAAGACATATAAATAACATCTTATATGAGAGAAATCTTCCTAAGAAGCTCTAAATCATCCAGCATTTTCCCTGCTCCCAGAACCACTGTGGTAAGGGGGTCTTCTGTTATGAAAACAGGAAGCTGGGTCTCCTCTCTTATGCGCTTATCAAGATTCTTGAGTAAAGAACCTCCGCCGGTAATGACAATCCCTCTATCAATAATATCAGCTGCCAATTCCGGAGGTGTCTTTTCTAAAGCTATCTTTATCGCTTCAATAATGGAACTCACAACGTCTTCTATGGCCTCTCTCATCTCCTGGTCGTCAACCACGATTGTTTTTGGAATTCCCTCTCTCAAATCTCGTCCCTTTATCTCTAGAGTCATGGGTTCATCCAGGGGATACGCAGAACCTATCTGCATTTTGACCTGTTCGGCTGTCCTCTCCCCGATAAGAAGATTGTATTTCCTTTTTATATGTTGGATGATGGCCTCATCCATCTCATTCCCAGCCACTCTTATGGAGTGATTGTACACAATTCCGTTCAGAGAAATCACAGCTATATCCGTCGTCCCCCCGCCTATATCCACAATCATGTTGCCGGTTGGTTCTGAAATAGGAAGCTCGGCTCCTATAGACGCAGACATAGGCTGTTCAATAAGATAGACTTCAGATGCTTTAGCCCTTAAGGCCACATCTTTAACAGCACGCCTTTCTACCTGGGTGATCCCTGTCGGAATTCCAATGACGATCCTCGGCCTGAGAAGAAAACTTTTATTGTTTGTGGATTTTTTTATAAAATAATCAAGCATCTTCTCAGCAATTTCGAAATCAGCAATGACACCGTCCCGCATCGGTTTTATTGTCATTACACTGTTGGGCGTTTTCCCAAGCATCTCTTTTGCTTTTGTGCCGACGGCTTCCACGTCACCTGTCCTTTTATTGACCACGACCAAGGAAGGTTCCTGGACAATGATCCCCTTCCCTCTAAGAAAGACTAAAGTATTTGCCGTGCCAAGGTCTATGGCCAGGTCACAAAGCAGTCTTTCCTTTAACCATTTTATTAAACTCATATCACTTCATCGCCTTTTATAAGGACCATTTAGCCTGGATTATTCACAAGTCGAGGTTGCTGCAGATGCGAGGCACAGAGTGCGAAGCTGTGGTCCTTCACCGCGAGTACCCTGTAACAAAGCAGATGCAGTGAGATCGGCTTGCCTATATGGTAAAAAAATGGCGATTAAAATGAAAGTTAGAACAAATAAAAATATTTCAGTTGTCATTTTTTAAAAAGTATGCATATCCTTGATATCAAAACAAAAAATTGCTCATCGCCATTTTTTTATGAATAAGTCAGGTTAGCATAAATCCGGATGACAAGCAAACAAAAAAAATTCTCAGGAAATTATTCTTGCTTTTTCTTACCAAGCTATATATATAAATAAATAATGTCAAGATACTATTTATAAGGAGGCATTATGAGCAACACCACCTATAAACCCTACATATCTCCAGACCAGTCAATAAAGGAAATCTCGTTCAAAGCCATTTTCTTAGGGATCATCATGGCTGTTGTCCTTGGCGCGGCTAATGCTTATCTTGGACTCATGGCAGGAATGACCGTGGCTGCCACATTTCCCGCTGCTGTTATCTCCATGGCCATACTTCGTCCGTTAAAAGGGACCATTTTAGAAGAGAATCTCGCTCGTACAACAGGAGCGGTTGGAGAAGCTCTGGCTGCTGGGGCTATTTTTACAATCCCGGCATTCATAATATCAGGAGTGTGGCAAAAGTTTGATCTTTTTAAATCCACAATGCTTATGCTGGTAGGGGGTGTTCTGGGCGTTCTGCTCATAGTTCTTGTCCGGCGCACCCTGGTTGAAGATGCCTCGCTTCCTTTTCCGGAAAGTGTGGCCTGCGCCGCCATGGTAAAGACAGGACAGGAAGCGAAGTCAAACGCCAAGTTTATGTTCTGGTCCATGGGATTAGGCGGTCTTATTGAATTTTTTACCAGTGAAAACGGAATCCAGGTCATAAAGCCTTATGTCAAAAGTGTCTTTAAGATACCAGGGCTGTCCCGCATCACATACTTAAACGAAGATAATGCTGAAATATACAAAACCTCTTCCATAAAAGGAAGGATGTTCATCGAATCCCCTGCTGCCAATGCCGCTCTCACCGGTGTCGGGTACATCATAGGACCCAAATTAGCGGCTCTCACTTTTTCAGGAGGTGTTTTGGGATGGCTGTTCCTCATGCCTATCCTGCTTTTCATAAGCGGAGAACTCAAGACGATTGTGGCGCAGGACCTCAGCTCGTGGTCAGAAATAGCTATTTCTGCATACAACGCTCAAATTAAACCCATAGCTGTAGGAGCCATGCTTGTAGGGGCCTTTTATACCCTGTTTAAAATGCGAAAGAGCCTGGCTACCGGTATCGGGCGCTCTTTTGCAGATGTAAAAAAAGCCCGGGGTGAAGGAGCGTCTGAAGTTCCGCGGACAGATAAAGACCTTCCTTTCCCCTTGATCATCATTTCCATCTTAGCTCTGATCATCCCCATGGTTTTCCTCTATAACATGTTTACCAGGAGCATCGGTTCATCACTGGTCTCAGCTCTTGTCATGATCATTATGGGACTTTTATTTGCTGCGGTGGCAGGCTATTTAGTCGGAATCATCGGTTCCTCATCAAATCCTATTTCCGGATTAACCCTGACCACACTTCTTATTGCCGCGCTCATGATGCTCCTAATGGGACAGACCGGAGAAGCAGGAATTGCAGCCGTCATAGGTGTTGCAGCCGTTGTATGCTGTGTGGCTGGTGTGGCCGGGGATATGATACAGGACTGGAAAGTCGGTCATATACTGGGAGGTACTCCTTGGAAGATGCAGATCGGAGGAATCATAGGAGTCATTGCTGCCGGAGTTACTCTCATTTTTTCCCTGCAGCTTCTTCACAACACCATAGGCATCGGGAGTGAAACCCTTCCCGCTCCTCAGGCGGGGCTTATGGCGACCATGGCCAAAGGCATTGTGGGCGGAGAAATGGCCTGGCCGTTGGTCATAGCGGGAATGCTTTTGGCAGTGGTCCTGATTCTAATCGGTTCTCCTTCGCCTATGCTGATCGCAGTGGGCATGTACCTTCCCTTCCGTTCCACAGCCTGTATATTTTTCGGCGGTGTGGTGAAATATTTTGTCCAGAGTTTGACCGGACGGAAAAAACCCAATGAAAAAGGGAAAGAGATCACAGAAAACATCGGGCTGCTGCTGGCATCGGGCTTGATAGCCGGGCAGGCGCTTACGGGAATCATAACCGCTGCATTAAAAGGAGCCAAAGTCTCTCTACCCAAATCACTGAGCAATCCCTGGTTAAGCCTGCTCATATTCATAGTTCTTGGATTCATCCTGATTTATTTCCCCTACAAAAAGATGATCGCTTCAGGTGAATATGGAGAAAGAAAATAAAGAGGCAAATCTTCTTGAGCTGATCCCGGTAAGAAACATCAAATGGACGGCTGATGGCCAGGGGAAAGTCATCCTCTTAAAACCAAAGTTCAAAAACAAATTTTGTGTCAAACATATTTTACCGAGGATGAAACGTCCTTTTTACAAGGTCAAACTGGATGAAATGGGCAGTTTTTTCTGGAAAAACTGTGACGGCGAAAAAAATGTCAGAGAGATTGCCAGGCTGCACAGGGAAAAATTCGGAGACGATGCAGAACCTGTTCTGGACAGGATATGCTTATTCCTCCAGGGTCTTGACAGAAACCATTTCATCACATTCAAATAAAACAGCAGCCATAATCATTTGAGAAGGAGGGACAATTTGCATGAGAAGGATTGAATAAAGTGCAGATTTTGGTAGAATAAACGTCTAATGAAAAACTTGAAAGACACAGAAACCAAGGATAGACTGGATATCATCACCTATGGAAATCCAGTCCTCAGGAAAAGAGCTGTTGAAATAAAAAACATCACAGATGAAATCAAAAAAATTGCTGAGGACATGGTCTCTATCATGCACTCCGCTCCGGGAATAGGACTGGCCGCTCCTCAAATCAACAAAAGCATAAGACTTGTAACCATTGACCTTTCCGTAGGAGAGAAAAAAGAAGACCTCATCGTTCTTATAAATCCAAAAATAACACACGAGGAAGGACAGGATACGGCTGAAGAGGGGTGCCTCTCGGTGCCGGGAATAAATGAAAATGTACCCCGCTCGTTCCATCTGGAATGCACCGGATACGATCTTACTGGAAAAGAAAAAAGAATAGAAGCTGAAGGCCTTCTGGCCAGAGTCATAAGTCATGAAGTCGACCATATAAATGGGATCCTATTCATTGATCATCTCTCTCCGCTGAAGAAAAGCATTATTAGAAAAAAATTAAAGAAGCCATGAACATTGTATTTTTCGGCAGCCCTCAAACAGCGATTCCTTCACTCAAAGCCCTTTTAAAAGCCGGCCATTCCGTTCCTCTTGTCATTACCCAGCCTGACAGGCCTTCCGGCAGAGGCAGGAACCTCAAGCCCTGCCCTGTAAAAAAATTTGCCGAAAAAAATAAAATACCTGTTCTGCAGCCAGCAAAAATCAGGAAAGATAAAGAGTGTTTTAACGCCTTGAAAAAGATAAATCCGGATATTAATGTTGTGGCTGCTTACGGTCAAATCATCCCCTCCGAAATCATATACCTTCCTAGATATGACTCTATCAATATCCATTTTTCATACCTTCCAAAATACAGAGGTGCCTCTCCTGTACAGTGGGCGCTGCTGAACGGAGAAAAGAAAACAGGGATCACGCTCTTCCGTCTAAATGAAAAAATGGACCAGGGGGATATTTTAGCAAGGAAATCGGTATGGATCCGTCAGGATGAAAATTCCATGGAGCTCGAAGAAAGGCTGGCTGAAATGTCAGCCCCGTTTCTTGTTGAGACCCTATCTAAAATAGGAACGATTCTGCCCGAACCTCAAGATCATACCAAAGCCACATATGCCCCTCTCATCAGCAAACAAGACGGAAGGATAAAATGGGAAAAAACCGCTGAATCCATCTACAACCAAGTGAGGGCTTTTTTTCCATGGCCCTCATCATTCACCTTTTTTGATAAAAAACGCATGAAAATAATCAAGACAAACGATCTGAACCAGAAAGCAGAAACGCCTGTCTCTCCGGGGGAAATCACAAACATCGATGAAAAAGGAATCACCGTGGGCTGCGGAGGGAACACACTGCTTTTGATCGAAAAGCTCCAGCCTGAAAACAAAAAAGCCATGAGCGCTCACTCGTTTTCATTGGGAGCCCGAATAAAACCCGGAGACACCTTCGAATAGCGAAACTTAGGTATGGCTGTTGCTTTTGACTTTCATCAGGCAAGCTGATTCTTCAGCCCGCTGATCTTCCCCGGCGAGGAATCTCAGCTTATTCCTCGGCTCGCTCCCCTCTGCGAGGAACCATGCCCGCTCGCCTCCGGATGACTTCAGAACCAGCCCGCCTGCCTGAAAGTCAATATGGTGAGTGATCCTACTTATTTAACGAGAAAAGCGCAGGCTTTATGAAATTCAGGTGTGGCTGAAGCGACATTGAAGATTTAGCCTTCAGAGTGCTGTGTTTGAGGGAACTCAGCGAAGCTGAGCTTCGAGTATGTTTGACCCACGGACGGGGGGAGTTACGCAGAAGCCGAGAATACAGTGCGAAGAATGGCGTTAAAAATCTTTAGCGAGCTCAGGCCACATCTGAATTTCATCCTCCTTCACCGCGAGTACCCTGCAACAAAGCAGATGCTGTGAGATCGGCTCGCCTAAAAGGTAAAATATGGCTGCATTAAAATAAAAGTCCTGACATGACTAGAGTCTAATCATATTTTTGACAGGAAGAATCTTATAAAAAGTATTAATCATGATAAATTTATATAGGAATGCAACCGTATTTTATGAATGACCAGGATGGTTAATTGTCGAGAATATAAAACCAGGGATTCAGGGCTTTCCCATTAAGGCGGACTTCATAATGAACATGTGGCCCTCTTGCTCTACCGGTTGATCCGATCAATCCAATGGTATCTCCTCTTTTCACTCTCTGCCCGGGCTTTACCAGATATTTGCTGAGATGACAGTAGACAGTAACAAAACCTGTTTTCGGATGGCTTATCTTTATGGTCTTTCCCCCTATTTTGTCACTCTTTGTCTGGATCACAATGCCGTCTGCAGTGGCAAGCACGGGATTCCCTGTTTGAGTGGCAATATCCACTCCCCGGTGGAAGGTCCTTTTACCTGTAAACGGGTCATCCCTCCATCCGTAGGAAGAAGACCAGTAACCCTGAGTAGGCATGATGCTGGGAGTCTGGGCAAGCTCTAATTTTTGGTTCTCAAAATGATTGTTCAGAATATCAAAATTTCTATTGATGCCTTCGGCTTTTTTCCCTAAGATATCCAACTGGGACAGCTCGTTTTGAGGTTCGGTTATGTTCTGTTCCGGAATATCACTGTTCCCGCCGACTCCTGGCTCTCCTTCAATCGGGTCTTCGGCTTTAAATCCCGCCATAACATTCAATTTTTTTGCGTATCCCTCTAAATCATGAATTTTTGCGTTCAGACTGCCTATGGATTCTCTATACTGGGCCAGTGTCACTCCCTGCTGCTGATAGTCAGCCAGTAGTTTTTTGTACTTTTTTCGTGTTCCGTTCATAAGAAAATAATCAATGAGAAAAAGTGTAAGAGCAACAAAAACAAAGGCTGTGACCCCTGCTGTGATATGGATCGCCTTTTTGGAGAGAGAGTAGCTTCTCTGTTTTCCTTTTTTATGCGGAATAATGATTAAAGATAAATATTTTCTGTCCATCACTCCCTCATTGAGTACCAAAATAAATATTCAATGTCAAGATTATTTTGCTAAATCACCCCCCTTTCTATTTTAAATTTCCTCTTATCCATTCGACTATTTTATTAGTAGGAGTCCCCGGTAAAAACACCTCTGAAATCCCTATTTTTTTTAGTCCCGGTATATCTTTCTCGGGAATGATACCTCCGGCAATGACTTTTATTCCCTCTCCCCCCTGCTCTTTGAGCAGATTTATGATTTTAGGGAACAGAACATTATGAGCTCCGGAAAGTATGCTCAAACCTATGACGCTTACGTCTTCCTGAATGGCTGAACTTACAATTTCCTCCGGATTCCTTCTTAATCCCGTGTATATGACTTCAAATCCTGCATCTCTCAGTGCCCTGCAAATCACTTTAGCTCCTCTGTCATGACCGTCTAATCCCGGCTTTGCAATCAGCACTCTTATCCTCTTATCCGGCATTTGATCCTCCTCGATTTAATATGTTATGGGTTCCTGATACCTTCCATAAACCTCTGCCATGGTGTCCATGATCTCTCCCAATGTAGCGTATTCCCTGACACAGTCCAATAGATACGGCATAAGATTCTTGTCATCCTGGGCTGCTTTTTTCAACTCCCTTAAAGTATTCTTTACTTTTGAGCTGTTTCTCGTCTTCTTTACTTCCTTTAATCTCTGCAGTTGGTGCTTTGCCACATGTTCGTCTATCTCCAGGAGGGGGATGGTTTCATGCTCGCTTTGAAAAGCATTAACTCCCACTATGATCTTCTCCTGTTTTTCCAGCGCTTTCTGGTAATCATAGGAACTGTCAATGACTTCCTTCTGGGGAAATCCCATCTCTATGGCTTTTACCATCCCACCCATATCATCTATCTTTTTTATGTAATCCTCAGCTTCATCTTCCATTTCATTGGTCAGTTTTTCAATAAAATAAGATCCGCCCAATGGATCGATCGTATTCGTCACTCCGCTCTCGTGAGCTATGATCTGCTGGGTTCTTAAAGCAATAGTCACAGCTTCTTCGGAAGGAAGGGCATAGGTCTCATCCAGAGAATTTGTATGAAGTGATTGAGTCCCCCCAAGAACAGCAGCAAGGGCCTGGATAGCGACCCTGACCACATTATTATATGGCTGCTGTGCCATCAGGGATACCCCCGAAGTCTGGGTGTGAAATCTGAGAAGCCAGGAACGCTTGTTCTCAGCTCCGAACCTCTCCTTCATTATCTTTGCCCATAATCGTCTTGCTGCTCTGAATTTTGCGATCTCCTCCATAAAATCATTATGGGAATTGAAAAAAAAGGAAAGTCTCGGGGCAAAATCATCGATCTTCAATCCCCTCTTTAAGGCCCATTCTACATATTCAATCCCATCTCTTATGGTAAAAGCTAATTCCTGCACAGCGGTCGAACCAGCCTCCCTGATGTGATAACCGGAAATGGATATGGTATTCCATCTGGGCACTTCCTTAGAACCGTATTCAAAAGTATCCACAATCAATTTCATGGACGGTCCTGGGGGAAAAACAAAGGTCTTCTGTGCGATGTACTCTTTGAGTATATCATTTTGAATCGTACCTGATATCACTTTAGAAGAGACTCCCTGTTTTTCTGCAACAGCAATATACATGGCCCAAAGAACAGCAGCCGGAGGATTGATTGTCATTGAGGTGGTGATCTTATCAAGGGGGATTCCTTTGAAAAGGATTTCCATGTCGGCCAGAGAATCAATGGCCACTCCGCACTTTCCTATCTCTCCTTCGGCAAGAGGGTGATCTGAATCCACTCCCATCAGAGTTGGGAGATGAAACGCAACGCTCAATCCGGTCTGCCCGTGTTTTAAAAGGTATTTGTACCTTTTATTTGTGTCTTCAGCGCTTCCGAATCCTGAAAACTGCCGCATAGTCCACAACCGGCCGTGGTACATAGTGGGATGGATCCCTCTTGTATAAGGGTATTCTCCAGGAAAGGAAAGATCGTTTTTATAATCAAAGCCTTTCAAATCATCAGGAATATAAAGTTCCTTGATCTTCTTGCCTGAGATCGTTGTGTGATTTTTTCGCCCAATCCCCGAGTTTTTTAATCCTTCCAAATACTTGTCTTTTTTCCAGCGGTCATAGTCTTTTTTCAATAGGAATCACCTCCTTTTCTATCGATTAACCTCTTTTACGCACAAAGAACAGCCCCTCCGTTGACATTGAGAACCTCGCCTGTTATGTGTCTGGCGTAATCAGATACGAGAAAAAGCACGGGTCCGGCTATGTCTTCTGGAGAAGGTATTCTTTTCAATGGTATGCTTTCTCTGATTTTTTCTTTGAACTCCTTATCTTTGAAAACTTCGGAACACATGTCTGTATCCACCCAACCGGGTGCCACGCAGTTTACTCTTATTTTATAAGGGGCCAGCTCAACGGCAAGAGACTTTGTTAATGAAACCAAAGCGCCTTTGCTGGAAGCATAATGGGAATGAAAAGCTTCCCCTCTGACAGCTGCGGTAGATGATATATTGACAATACACCCCTGTCCTGCTTTTTTCATAATGGGCACCACAGAATTCGTGACAAAAAAAACTCCATCCAGGTTGGTTCTTATGGTCTCACTCCAGACTTTATAGTCCATACGTCCCATTTCCCCAAACGTCCAAATCCCGGCATTGTTGATCAAAATATCCAGTCTTCCCCAGCTTCGGTTGATTTTTTCAACCATTGATTCAGCATCTTCTTGTTGAGACAGGTCTGCTTTAAATATCATACACCGTCTTTGCTTTTTTTCAATCTCTGCCTTTACGTCAAGGGCTGCCTGTTTATTTTTAAAATAATTCAGAGCGACATCTGTCCCGGCTTCCGCCAGCATCAGAGACACAGCTTTTCCTATGCCTCTAGAACCTCCTGTGACAAGTGCTTTTTTATTGTTTAAACGAATCATGACCTTTCTTTCCTGTTTCTTACCCTGGATGATGAGTAAGTCACGCTAGCTCTTTGCTATATCCTTTTCATAATCCAAAGTCAGTTTCTTCATTTTATCAAATTGAAGATATTGATAGATCTCTTTCTTATGCGGTGTGATCTTTTTACTAAAAACAGCAAAGTATTTATCCGGTTCAGGCAGCCGCCCCTCTAATGCCGTGATAGCTGCCAGCTCCGCAGAACCCAGATACACCCTCGTTTCATCTCCCATACGATTGTCAAAGTTGCGCGTTGAAGTGGATAAGACTGTTGAGGCCGGGCGAACACGGGCTTGATTCCCCATACATAAGGAACACCCAGGAAGTTCTGTCCGAGCACCCACGCTTGAATAGAGAGAATAGTACCCTTCTTTTTTCAATTGGGTCCTGTCCATTTTGGTTGGCGGCGTCAACCATACTCTGGTCTTAAGATAATCCTCTCCTTCAAAAACCTTTCCCGCTGCTCTGAAATGTCCGATATTAGTCATGCACGAGCCAATGAAGACTTCATCTATCTTGTCGCCTGCTACTTCTGAGAGCCTTTTTACATCATCCGGATCATTCGGGCAGGCAAGGATAGGCTCTGTGATCTCATTCAAGTCGATTTCAATCACTTCAGCAAAGTTGGCATTCCGGTCCCTTTTGAGAAGCACAGGATTCTGAAGCCACATTTGACAGGCTTTGATGCGCTGTCTTAAAGCATCGGCATCCTGATAACCGTCTTCAATCATTTTTTCCATAAGAGCAACATTGCTTCTTAAGTATTCCTCGACCTTCCTCTCGCTGAGAGCGATAGTGCCGCCGGCTGCCGAACGTTCAGCTGTGGCATCTGTTAGTTCAAAGGCCTGCTCTACAGTAATATCCGGAAGCCCTTCCATTTCCAGGATCCGGCCGTTAAAAATATTCTTCTTCCCCTCTTTGGCAACCGTCAGCAGTCCCTTTTTTATGGCAAAATAGGGAATCGAGTTCACAACATCCCTCAAAGTAATCCCTGAATTCATTTTTCCCGAAAATTTAACCAGCACGGATTCGGGCATGTCTAATGGCATAAAACCTAATGTTCCTGCAAAAGCAACCAGTCCGGAGCCAGCAGGAAAACTAAGGCCTAACGGAAAACGCGTGTGGGAATCCCCTCCCGTACCCATGGTATCCGGAACAAGGAGCCGGTTGATCCACGAATGAATGACACCGTCACCCGGTCTGATGGAAAGCCCCTTCCTTTCGGTAACAAACCGGGCCAAAGACTTATGCATGTTAACATCCGCCAGTTTGGGATAGGCTGCTGTATGACAGAATGTCTGTAGAAACAGGCCGGATTGAAATTTCAGACAGGCCAGCTCTTTCAACTCATCAGCCGTCATAGGACCTGTCGTATCCTGTGAACCCACAGTCGTCATTTTTGGCTCCACTGAAGAACCCGGAAGCACGCCTTCCTTTCCACAAGCTTTTCCGACAATTTTCTGGGCCAGTGAAAAACCCTGATCTTTCTCGGGCATAGGATTATCATGCTCCTGGAAAACATCTGAAGCGGCAAGTCCTAACACTTTTCTGGCTTTGTTCGTCAAAGAACGCCCGATGATCAGAAACACTCTTCCGCCTGCTCTGTATTCATCCTTCAGGGTCGCAGGTTTCACTATAAATTCAGTTAGCTTTTGGTTCCCTTCATCGAATATCCTACCGGACTCCATATCTAAGGTTATGACCTGTCCGTCTTTTATCTTTGTGACATCACACATAATGGGAAGCCCGCCGGAGTCTTCGACAGTGTTAAAAAAGATGGGCGCTATCAGACCTCCGATGACAACTCCTTCCCTTCTTTTATTCGGAATATAGTCAATGTCCTCTCCTATATGCCACAAAAGAGAGTTTGTTGCGGACTTGCGTGAGGAACCGGTACCGACCACATCCCCTACAAAGGCAACTCTGTATCCGTCCTTTCTGTGCTTCTTTATTTTCTCGATTCCATCAGGAAACCGGGTTTCCCCCATGGAAAGGGAATGTAGAGGAATATCCGGCCGGCTCCAGGCATGTTTGGCGGGAGAAAGGTCATCTGTATTGATTTCTCCGTCGACTTTAACTACCTTTAAGGTCATTTTCTTTGGGAACTCTGGTCTCGATTTGAACCATTCTGCCTCTGCCCATGAATGAAGGACCTTTTCAGCGACCTTATTCTTTTCTGCGAGTTTGACTATTTGATCAAAAGAATCATATATCAATATGGCCTTTTTCAGCGCCTCTCCGGCATCATGAGCGAGCTCGTCCTTTTCCAAAAGAGATATAAGGGGTATGATATTATATCCTCCCAGCATGGTGCCCAGTAAAAACACAGCTTTTTTCCCGTCAATAACCGGTGAAGACACTTTTCCTTCTGCAACCTGGCCAAGCCATTCTGCTTTTATTTTTGCTGATGGATCTACTCCCGGCGCAACTCTTTGGGAGAGAAGGTCAATAAGAAGAGTCTCTTTTCCTTTGGGTGGCTTTTCTAAATTCTTACAGACTTCCCTGACCTGCTGCGAATCTAAGGGAAGAGCAGGGATGCCTAATTTTTTTCGTTCTTTCTCATGCTCAAAATAAGACTCCAACATAGCTATGACTCCTAAAAATTATTTACCTGAACTATTCATAAAAAAATGGCGATATCCATTTTTTTACCTTACAGCAAGCCGATCTCACTGCATCTGCTTTGTTACAGGATACTTGCGGTGAAGGACCACAGCTTCGTACTCTGTGCATCGCATCTGCAGCAGCCTCGACTTGTTCATCATCCAGGTTTATTTTATTTACGAATTGATAATATAATAGAAAATACAAAAGTTCAAATTTTGTCTTATTAAAACTTTTCTGTTCGATTTATTTGATTTTGCTTTAAAAAAATTATACTATTCTCTCTTATTTTATCTATTCACCTTATTATGAATAGT
Source organism: Candidatus Aminicenantota bacterium (assembly GCA_021162615.1). GTDB lineage: Bacteria > Acidobacteriota > Aminicenantia > Aminicenantales > Aminicenantaceae > WJMT01. Next base: position 5,558 of record JAGGYH010000007.1, on the reverse strand, counting down.
GCATGAAAAATCTCATTAAACGGAGGAAAAACATGGATAGTGAAGCTATTGAAAAAGCAAAAATCGAATTCGGTCAAATCATAGAGGAACAGCTTCAAAGAATTGAAGAGATGAAGAAACCTCATGAGTGGATTGACTATGAGAATACCAAGCCCATTATAATCGGGATCATAGGCGGAGATGGAATAGGCCCTTATATCGCTGAAGAATCGAGAAAAATTCTGGAATTCATACTTAAGGAAGAAATCAGCACCGGTAAAGTCGAAGTCAGAAACATCGAAGGCCTTACCATAGAAAACCGGGCAAGGCAGATGAAATCCATTCCTGATGATGTGCTTGCGGAGATAAAAAAATGCCATGTCACACTCAAAGGCCCGACCACCACTCCCAGAAAAGGAGATGAGTGGCCCAATATTGAAAGCTGCAATGTTTCCATGCGGCGGTATCTGGACCTATTTGCCAATGTCAGACCGGTCAAGGTCCCTAAAGAAGGAATCGACTGGATGTTTTTCCGTGAAAATACAGAGGGTGCCTATATAATGGGAAGCAAAGGAATCAATGTCACGGATGACTTAGCCGTTGACTTTAAAGTCATCACCTCCCAGGGTGCCGAAAGAATCATAAGGCTGGCTTTCGAATACGCAAAGAAAAACAAGATAAACAAAGTCACTATCGTGACAAAAGCAAATGTGATAAAAACATCCGATGGCAAATTCCTTGATATGGGCTATAAAATAGCCAAGGAATACCCGGAAATAGAATGTGATGACTGGTACATTGACATTATGACCGCCAAACTGGTTGACCCGAAGAGAAGGACCCAATTCAAAGTGCTTGTTCTTCCGAATCTCTATGGAGATATTCTTACTGATGAGGCCGCCGAATTTCAAGGAGGCGTGGGCACGGCAGGAAGCGCCAATATCGGGAAAAAATACTCCATGTTCGAAGCCATACACGGGTCAGCACCCAGAATGGTCAAAGAAGGGAGAGCCAAGTATGCGGATCCGTGCAGCATGATCAGAGCCGCTGCCATGCTGATCGATCACATTGGATATTCCCACAGAGCTAAAAACCTTGAAATGGCTTTGGATATCTGCGGCAACTATGAAAAGAAACTGGTCATGACCGGCCGTGATACAGGCTGCACCGGAGCTGAATACGCCCAATACCTGATGGAAACCATACAGGATCCCAAACTTAAAGAAAGATGGGAAAACTATGTTCAAGAAGAAATCGCAAAAAAATAAATTTTCAACAAATATTTTTTATGAATAGGTCAGGTTAATATTTCAAGTTTGTAAGAATATATAAAGGAGGAATCAAATGAAAAAAAAGGTAAGTGTCATAGGAGCAGGTCATGTCGGTGAAGTAACGGCTTTTAAAATCTCTGAGAAGGAATTAGCCGAAGAGGTCGTTCTCCTTGATATCATTGAAGACATGCCCATAGGAAAAGGACTGGACATGAGAGAAGGAGGTCCGGTCGGAAAATACGATGCAAAAATAATCGGAACAAATTCATACGAAGATACAGCTGATTCAGACATTATCGTTATAACAGCCGGCAAACCGAGAAAACCCGGAATGAGCCGAGATGAACTGGTCGATGCGAACTTCAATATCGTCAAACCAGTGACTGAAAATGTTGTGAAATACTCTCCCAATGCTATCCTTATAGTGGTCTCAAACCCTCTGGATGCAATGGCTTACACCGCATTCAAAGTCAGTGGTTTTCCGAAAAACCGTGTTTTCGGCATGGCTGGTATTCTTGATACCACCCGCTACAGGGCATTTATTGCCATGGAAACAAACGTTTCCGTCGAAAGCATCCAGGCTCTTGTCCTCGGAGGCCACGGAGACACCATGGTGCCTATCGTCCGCTATACCACTATTTCAGGTATTCCAGTGAGCCATTTTATTCCCAAAGAACGGCTTGATGAGATCGTCAAAAGGACAGCCGGAGGCGGTGGAGAGATCGTGAAGTATCTCAAAACAGGAAGTGCTTACTATGCCCCTGCTCTGGCGATTACTGAAATGGTTGAATCGATCTCTAAAAACAAAAACAAGATCCTTCCCTGTGCCGCCTATCTGGAAGGTGAATACGGAATCAACGGTATTTATTTCGGAGTGCCGGTTAAATTAGGAAACAACGGAATTGAAGAAGTCATAGAAATCGAACTGACCGACGAAGAAAAAGAAGCTATAAAGAAATCAGAGGCTGCTGTACGCAACGTAACCAATCTTATAAAACTGTAAAAATGGCAGAACATCATATAAAAACCCCTGTTTCTGACGAAGTCATAGAGAAGCTTCACGCAGGAGATCAGCTGTTTATCACAGGTTCTTTGTATACAGGAAGAGATTCAGCCCACAAAAAACTCATAGATCTGGTTGAAAAAGGAGAAAAACTCCCGATCGATATCAAAGGACAATTCATCTATTATGTGGGTCCGACTCCTGCCCGGCCCGGCAAAAGCATTGGATCAGCAGGCCCTACAACAAGTTACAGAATGGATTCCTTTGCCCCTACACTCTATAAACTCGGTTTAAAAGGGACCATTGGAAAAGGTTCCAGAAACAAAGAAGTCAAAGATTCCCTGCAAAAATACAAAGGAGTTTATCTGGCGGCTGTCGGAGGCGCCGGCGCCCTTATTTCAAAAAGCATTGAAAAAGCAGAAGTCATCGCTTACCCGGAATTAGGACCCGAAGCCGTGAGAAAAGTCGAAGTCAAGGAATTCCCCTGCATTGTGATCAATGATATGTACGGCGGCGACCTTTACGAAGAAGGGAAAAAAAGCTATCAGAAATAGGCAGACAAAACCGCATCTTAAAAAGGACAGATAGTTAGGAGAAGAAGTTTGGATGCACACAGGAGGATTTGTCTGTTTATGAAAAAATTTGAAATCAAAAGGTTGGAACTATGAAAATTCATGAATATCAAGCAAAAAAAATACTCAAAGAATTCGGAGTGAAAACCCCAAAAGGAGAGGTAGCTGAAACACCTGAACAGGCTAAAGAAATAGCTCAAAAAATCGGTCCTAAAGTGGTCGTAAAAGCACAGATCCATGCCGGAGGAAGAGGAAAAGGCGGAGGCGTGAAACTTGCCGGCAATCCTGACGAAGCGGAAAAAACCGCATCTGAAATCATCGGGATGAACCTGATCACCCACCAGACCGGACCTGAAGGCAAACGGGTGAATCGCGTGCTCGTGGAAGAAGCTCTTGATATTGAGAGAGAGCTGTATATCGGGATCGTCATAGACAGGGCTTTGGAAGCACCTGTGGTTATGGCCTCGTCAGAGGGAGGCGTGGAAATAGAAAAAGTTGCCTCTGAGACACCAGAGCTTATCTTCAAGGAGTATATCAACCCGGCAACCGGGTTCCTGGGATTTCAGGCCAGAAAACTTGCCTTTAAACTGGGGCTCAAAGGAGATACGTTCAAACAGGCTGTGAAATTTTTTCTGGCTCTTTATAAGGCCTTCAGCGTCTCGGATGCATCTCTGGCGGAAATCAATCCCCTCCTCATAACCAAACAGGGAGATGTGATCGCTCTGGACGCAAAGATGAACTTTGATGACAATGCATTGAGACGCCATCCGGATATACTGGACATGCGAGATCTGGATGAAGAGGAACCTATAGAGGTGGAAGCTTCAAAATATGATTTGAATTACATCAAGCTGGACGGAAATGTGGGATGCATGGTCAACGGCGCGGGTCTGGCCATGGCAACCATGGATATCATTATGCACACAGGAGGAATGCCGGCAAATTTTCTCGACGTAGGCGGAGGTGTGTCTGAAGAAGCTGTTAAAAACGCCTTCAAAATACTGGTCTCCGATAAAGACGTAAAAGCCGCCCTTGTTAATATCTTCGGCGGTATTGTCAGATGCGATATGGTGGCTAATGGAATTGTCAATGCAGCCAAGGAGCTCCATGTGAAAATTCCCATGGTGGTGAGATTAGAAGGCACAAATGTGGAAAAAGGCAAAAAAATACTTGAAGAATCAGAGCTTTCCTTTAAAGCGGCTTCAAGCATGAAAGAGGCAGCAGAACTGGTCGTTCCTCTTGCCAAACAATAACCAAGGAGGCGCATATGAGTATCTTAATAGATGAAAACACAAGGGTCGTTGTACAGGGAATCACTGGAAGTGAAGGAACGTTTCATACTCAAAAAATGCAGGAATACAAAACAAATGTAGTAGCAGGAGTGACGCCCGGAAAAGGAGGGATCACTCATCTTGGAGTCCCTGTTTACAATACAGTTGAAGAAGCTGTCAAAGAGCAGGGAGCCAATGCGTCAGCCATATTCGTTCCTCCGTTTTTTGCAGCTGATGCTATCATGGAATCCGCAGACTCCGGAATCAATACCATTGTGTGCATCACAGAAGGGATCCCTACTTTTGACATGATAAAAGTCAAACAATTTCTATTGAATAAGAGCTGCCGTCTGATCGGCCCCAATACACCGGGAATCATATCTCCCGGCAAATGTAAAATAGGAATCATGCCCGGGCATATCCATACTCAAGGCTCCGTTGGTATTATATCCCGCTCCGGCACTCTTACCTACGAAGCTGTTCAACAGGTCTCTCTTCAAGGCTTCGGCCAATCAACAGCCGTTGGTATAGGAGGCGACCCCATAGTGGGACAGAAATTCATCGACCTGCTCAAACTTTTCAAACAGGATGATGAAACAGAAGCTGTTATTCTTATCGGAGAAATCGGAGGAAGTGCTGAAGAGGAAGCAGCAGAATATATAAAAAAAGACTTCCCGAAACCGGTCGTCAGCTTTATTGCCGGACAAACAGCCCCTCCGGGCCGCCGTATGGGACATGCCGGAGCTATTATTGCAGGAGGAAAAGGGACTGCTGAAGAAAAAATGAAAGCTCTTGAAGAAGCTGGTGTACTGGTCGCCAAATCTCCCGCTCATATAGGAGATAAAGTCAAACAGGCCCTTAAAAAATAAAATCTCATTCAGGTATAGCTGTCGCTCCCTTCAGATTTTTAACGCCATTCTCCTTCGTTTTTCTCGGCTGCTGCGTAACTCCCCCCGTCCGTGGGTGATCCTGGTCATTCATAAAATATGGCTGCGTTTCCAACACATTTACCATGATCGGCTCTCTTATCATTCTTAATTCATTAAGAACATACTTCTTACGTTAGTACATGTAATAATTTCACTTTATGCAGCCATATTTTACCTTCATAGGCGAGCCGATCTTACAGCATCTGCTGCAACCTCGACTCGTGAATAACCAGGATCGACTTCCTGCATCCGAAGGCTAAATCTTCAATGTCGCCACATACACACCTGAATTTCTTAAGGACTGCGCTCATCTTGTTGGATAAGCAATATCATGCAGAAATCAGACTTTCAGGCAGGCAGGCTGGTTCTGAAGTCATCCGGAGGCGAGCGAGCCGAGGAATAAGCTGATTTTGATGGATTTGTGAAACAAATCAATCGGGAGTTCCAAGGGGGGTAAGTCCCCCTTGGTCGCAGGGCAGAGCCCGAGAAGGGGAGGCAGCGAGTCCAAAGGACGAGCGTTGGAAGGGGAAAGT
>JAGGYH010000039.1 GCA_021162615.1 Candidatus Aminicenantota bacterium | reverse complement strand
TAGCCATCCCCGTCCATATCGTAATAGTCATTACGGACCATAAGCAGCCTATAGTTATTGGCAATATCCAGCCCCATAAGGTCAGGCTTGCCGTCTCCGTCAAAGTCTCCGGCATCACAAACATATATCTTAGCACCCATGCCGGCCGGTTCTGTGATCTGAAAGTTGGCTCCCAGCCAACTCAGAGTGATCTCTCCGTTCCCCGTCCAGGTGACCGTGCTCTGCGGGGCTTTCCAATCCGTGGTGTCAAACGTATCTGTAAAGTTTATCCTTTCTTCTTCGCACTCATCTTCCTGCGCCCAGACAAAAATAAAGACAATCCCAATTAAAAGTGACAATATAATGGGAACAAATATTTTCTTTTTCCTTAGTCCGCTCATTTTTTCCCTCTTCTAAACGTTTATAGATAAAAAGTCTAAAAATTCAAATTCATGTCCCTGACACTTCCACTGCCAGCTCTATTTCCAATCGTGAGGTCGACATGGTGCTGCCTGCACCGGACGTTCCTATACAAACCAGAATAACATCTCCCGCATCAGGAGAACCCGCGACCGCTTCATCATCGATTAAAAACGCTGTGTATGTGTAGCGAAGGTCATACTCTCCGCTTTCATCTCTTACAAAAGGCTGTTTGAAAAAAAGAATATTGCTGACATCCGGACTTCCGTCTCCGTCCGGATCCATATAATTCAGAATCTCCTCGTCTGTTAACTTTCGAAAATAATAATCTGACTGGGGATTGTCAATTCCGGCAGGCTCTATAAGATAATGACCGTCAAAACTGATCCACTCCGCATCGGAAAAAGCGCCATCCAAAGCCTTCCACGCCGCATCAAATCCGGCTTCTGCTGAATTGAAAGCCTCCTGGTGGGAGCGAATATTTCCAGCCACTTTTGAACCGGAACTGGTTACGGTCATCAGAACCATGCCTGTCCCCAGCATAAAGGCAAGAAGCAATATAACGATGATCAAACCCACGCCTTTTTCTTTTTCTCTTTTTTTATGCATCTATCTTGTTCCTATGTTATAGAGATTCAGGGTTTTATTTCTTATATTTGCCGTAGACACCAGCAAAAACCTTCTGTGAAGATCGTCATCACTCGCTCCGGGGCTGTTCGCAAGGGACGGACGTCTGTACAAATGAATATTCTCAGGAGGGGTCCCTGAAACACTGTGAAACCGCTCTGCTGTCCTTCCTAAAACCATAATCCTGACCTCGGTAATATGACTTACAATTGAGGGGTCTCCATTCCAGATCCCATTCTGCCAGTCCGTAAAACCGTCCAGCAACCCATCCTCATCAAGATCGCCGTTATACTGAAACTGAAGATTTTCAATGTTTTGAGCCAGAGGCCTGTGCCGTCCGTTATGGGTCACATACAATACATTCCCTACGCCGTTTCCAATATATCCGTTCACACCTGCTGTGAGTCCGGGATAGTTGCCTGTCTGGTCCAGCCAGTATTCATTGACATCTGCAAAAGCGATGAGTCCGCCGTCATAATCATTGGGACTGGGGCACGTACCGCTCAGCCCCCCGGGCGGATTGAACTCAAAAGCCAGCCCCGGGGAAAAATTGAACTTCTCATTGGTGCCTCCGGCCGAATGAGTGACATGCGTTATCTGCCTTATCTCGGCAGACATGCAGCCTGATGCTGGATTGGGAAAAATAATGACCACTTTGTCGTCATAAAATTCATCAGGATAAGGATACTGCTCAAAGCTGTAGTCTTCAACAGCTGCATTGGCAGCTGATCCCTGATAGTTTTCAATGGTGACATTTAACGGATTTTCTAAATTCCCCATTATAATCAATCTGTCAGGCAGCACTTCTTCACCCTGAGATTCATTATCTGTCCCTTCTATGAAGTACCCTATGAATTCCTCGGGCAAGCCCACTCCGGCTGATCTGACATCTCTTGAGATAAAAAACATGCCGGATCGGACGTCATGCTGGAGCTCCGCATAATTCTGCTGGTCAACGGATATTCTATTGCTCTGCATATAAAGAGCAAGCCCACCCATGACAACCACCAGCATGACCACACTCGAAACCATGAATTCGATAAGAGTGAATCCTTTTGCTTGCCTATTGCTCTTTTGGCTCTTCATCATCTTTTTCCTCTGCTTATTAGCGGCTTATAATCGTGCTGATATTGGCCATGGCATGATACTGGCCGGGATTCTGGAAAAGCACATCAGCGCTTATCCCCAGGTTCTCTCCGGGAAACACAATAACTTTTACTTCCCAGCGGTCAATCGAGAGCTGCACTTCCGTGATCCTTCTGTAATCGTAGGTGCCGTCATTGTTCTGATCTATGAGTTCATCCGCTTTGCCCGAAGTGAGTGCATTCAATTCCATGGACGTCAGGCCTCTCAATGCATCTATCTGCTGCTGGGCTAAAAACGTGGCGTTTGAAATCTCGTCAGCCCTGGAATTGACAAGAATGCTGTACGTGAAAAGTTGAGCCAGGCCAAGAGCCGCTACTCCCATTAATGCAATCCCCACCACGGCTTCTATGAGTGAAAATCCTCGTTTTTGTGCTTTTTTCTTTGGGGAATGCTTTCTTATCAGCTTGAATTCATTCATTTTCATTATTCCTCACTTTGAGATTCTTCATACCTTATGGAACCTCCTGCGAAAACACTCACTGAACGCACATCGGGCTGGTTGTAGTTTTCCAGTTTGGGGCTTTGAAGCGTTATGGAGTTCAGGTTCGTATCAAAATCAGTAATAAAACCCATGGATGAGAAAGTGACAATTTCTGAAGGAAGGCTTATTGTCACATTGTATTTTGTTGATATGGTCTTGCCTGCGAACCCGGGAATAGTGACCCAGTTCCCAGGTGTGTTCTCCATCTCTATCACATACTGCCACGGTCCGTTGTCATTAAAAAACCGGACTCTATAAGGTGCTTTTTCCTCTACCGCCAGATATTTTGCACGCTGAAAAATGGTGAGAATTTCCCGTGCGGTGTTCTCAAGATTTCTGGTTTCCAGGGTATTGAGAATACTCGGAAAAGACCAGGCCAGGACCATACCCAGGAGGGCCAGCACCACTAATGTCTCAAGCAAAGTAACACCCTGCTGCCTGTTAAATTCTTTTTTTTCTATCATGGCTTGTTTAACCCGCCCTTTTTCCCTTATTCTACAATCTGCAGCTCATATTTTCAACCCTTAAGATTCCTCTTGTTTTATTCTGCATTTTTTGTGCCATAAGGCCCTTTCTGTAAATACCTCTTAAATAACAGGTTACAGTATTTCTTTAAACCAGCATTGTTAAAAACGACACAATTTTTCACTTTTTTGACAAAAATCGCCACTTTTCCCTCTTCTTCATATGTATGTATTATATAATTAACTATTTATAGAGAACAAGTCAATACCATCAACAGGTGATTTATAGGGTTATATTTTTAAATAAAATTCCTCGCCGCCAACGAGGCCTTCTCCCCCTCAAAGGCTAATCATCCCTCTTTCTTATCCTTGATTGATGAGGGCTCGGTTGAATTTTAGGGGAGAGTATGGTAATGGTATATCCATGAATCCAGAGAACAAAAAATATGAATACGTAATCCTCCTTGTTTTTTTCTTTGCCATAGCTTCTTCCCTCTCCATAAACATCCATTCTCTGCAAAAAAATTTCCTTTTCTCTGATGAATCAACCTATTTCATGATGACCGAGAGCATTGGATATGACGGAGACATCGAATACACCAAAAAAGACCTGATCCGTTACTACAGGGAGTTTCCTTCCGGCCCTCTCGGTCTTTTTTTAAAAAAGGGAAAGGCAGGTAAGATATTCTTTGCCAAATCATCCGCTTATCCTCTTTTTGCAGCACCCTTTGTAAGAATATTCGGAGCGAACGGTTTTTTTGTCTTCCATTCCGTACTCCTCATGCTTCTTCTCTTTATGGGGTACTCCTACTATTCCTTAGCGAACTCAAAAAGTCTTTCCCTAGCCTTTATTCTTACCTTTCTCTTTGCCTCTATCGCCATCGTCTATTTTCTGTGGATGACCCCTGATTTTTTCAATCTGTTTCTGGCTTTTTCCGCCCTGTTTCTCTGGCTTTTCAAACACAATCAAAAAGACCCCATAGAAACAGACGGACCAAAAAACAAAATCCAGACATTCCTTCTCTCAGATTTCTCAGATTATGCCGCATGCGTTCTTATCGGGATAGCGGTTTTTTCCAAGCCCCCCAACATCGCGCTTTTAGGGCCTATCGTCCTCTTTTCCCTGCTCAAAAAAAGATACATAAAAGCACTGATCATGGTGCTTGTTTTTCTCTTTGTATCAGGCATTTTCTGGGGAGGAAATGCTCTCATTACAGGAGACTGGAACTATCAAGGAGGAGAAAGAAAGTCATTTTACGGAGAAGAGGGATATCCCTTAGCCAAAGAAAACCTCACTTTTGACAGCACCCGCGGATATGAAATGACCACTAAAGACTACACAAAAAAGCATATGTACCCTCCGAGAGTGTTTATTGTCAATATATTCTATTATTTTTTCGGGAGATATGCCGGAATAACATGGTATTTTTTCCCTGCGTTTCTCGCTCTTATCGTATTCTTTTTTCGGAGAAAAAGGCTCTTCAACTGGCTTGTGCTGGCGGCCCTGTTCGGAGAGATGCTGATATGGATCATTCTCATGCCCGATAACTATGCAGGGGGCGGAGGAGCTCTGGCCAACAGGTATTTTCTGAACATCTACCCTTTCTTTTTCTTCCTTCCGGCGCTCAAACATGATTCCAAAGAAATCGGAGTGAACTGGGTTTTCGCTTCTCTATTTATCGGCCAAATTCTCATAAGCCCGCTTCAACACTCCCATTACCCTGCCACCCATGTCAAAAAATTCCCTATTAAGCTTCTTCCCATTGAAATGACTCTCATCAATAACTTTCCGACCAATACTAATCCGTATGCGCACAGGCAGCCAATGGGAATAAAAGACACATTTATCTATTTTCTTGATGATAATTTTCTTCCGAGAACCGGATCGGCCGAAGAGAAAAACGGATTCTACACAAGGGGCCCCCATAAATCAGAAATGGTGCTTAAAACATTTTATCCCATAAAAGAAATAACATTTGTCTTAAAAAACAATCCCAGGTTTTCAAATAAAATAACGGTATGGTTTGCCGGCGAAACAAAAAACATCACTTTGACAAAGACCCAGCAAGGAACTCTCACCTTTGTTCCCAAAAAGGTCTTTAAGATGAACAAATGGATCCATCTCTATAAGCTTTCCATAAAAGCGCAGAAAGGATCCATACCTTATTTTGAAAGAGAGGAAGCCAAAGAACGCAGATACCTCGGGGTTTTCTTTGAAATTGAAGTCACAAAGGGAAAAGTGCCTGAATAATATTCAGTAAACAATGTGCGGCATATGCGGAATAATCCAGCCTGAAAACAGAAAGCCGATCCCTGAAAACTACCTGTCGTCCATGTGCCGGACAATCATCCACCGGGGTCCGGACGATGAGGGCTTTCACCTGGAAAGAGATGTAGCCCTGGGCGTTAGGCGCTTGAGCATCATAGACCTTGAGACAGGCCACCAGCCCTTATCCAATGAGGACGGATCCATTTGGACGGCCTATAACGGAGAAATTTACAACTTCCCTCAGCTGAGGAAAGAACTCATTCAACTGGGGCATACATTCAAAACAAAAACAGATACGGAAACAATTGTGCATGGTTATGAACAATGGGGCACTGATTTTATAAAAAAAACAAACGGGATGTTTTCCATCTCTATCTGGGACCGAAACAACAGAAATCTCTTTCTCATAAGAGACAGGCTGGGTATTAAACCCCTTTATTATTCCCTCTGCAGAGATGGGACCCTGGTCTTTGGTTCAGAGCTGAAAGCGGTCCTTGCCCATCCCAAAGTCGAACGCCGTTTGAACATGCAAGCCCTGGATCTTTTTTTGACCCTCGAATACATCCCGGCTCCTTTCTCCATATTTGAAAATATTTTCAAACTTCCGGCAGGAAGCCTGCTGGCCTATAAGAACGGAACCATAAAAATAAGCAAATACTGGGACCTCCAGCAAAACGAGCCGGAGAAAATGAAAGAATCGATCCGGTCGCCTGAATCCCTCCAGGATGAACTGTTCTTTTTACTGAAAGAATCGGTCAGATCCCGCCTCATAAGTGATGTCCCCCTCGGAGCTTTTCTAAGCGGCGGCATAGATTCGTCTGCCATTGTCGGTCTCATGCACACACTTGGAGTCTCTCCCATTAATACGTTTTCCATAGGATTCGAATACGACACTTACAATGAACTGGAGCACGCTCAGCGGATCGCTGAAAAGTTCAGCACGGAACACAAGGAATTTATTTTAAAACCCGATATCCTGCAGCTCACAGAAAAACTGATCCTGCATTTAGACGAGCCGTTTGGAGACTTTTCCATATTCCCGACCTATTTGGTCTCCAAGACGGCAAGAGATTCTGTCAAAGTCATATTATCCGGAGACGGAGGAGATGAACTGCTCGCAGGTTATGAACACTATCAAGCCCAAAAACTCTCTAGAAATCCGCTCATGTGGCCCCTTCATAAACTGATGCCTCCTCTAATAAAAAAATTCCCTCCCTCTCCCAAAAAAAAGGGGCTGTGGAATAAAACGCAGCGGTACTGCAGGGGAGTAGAGATGGATAAACGCCTGAGGCATCTGCGCTGGATGATGTTTCTTTCCACACCTGAAAAAAAGTCCCTGTATTCTGAAAATTTCAGAGAAAACTTAAAGGGAATCACATCTTTGCATGAAAGGGAGCCTTTTCAATCCATCTTTGAAAGAATGAACGATTATGATGAAACAAATGGAGAGCTTTTTCTGGACCTGAACACTTACATGGTGGATGACATCCTTGTCAAAGTGGACAGGATGAGCATGGCCGCCTCGCTGGAAACAAGGGTTCCTCTTCTAGACCATAATGTCGTTGAATTTCTCTTCAAAATCCCCGGACGCTTCAAATTAAACGGAATGTCCAGCAAATGGATTTTCAAAAAAACCATGGAACGGCTTCTGCCAAAAGAAAACATATACCGGAAAAAAGAGGGGTTCAGTATTCCTATCAAACACTGGCTGAGAACCGAATTAAAGGAAATGATGCTGGATTACCTGGAAGAAAGCAGGATAGAAAAAGAAGGCCTTTTCAGCTCCCAAGCCGTTAACGGCTTGGTCGAGTCCCACTTGAAGAAAAAATGCAACAACAGCCACCAAATATGGGCGCTTCTTGTTTTTGAGATATGGAAAGACAAGTATTTATCCTGATTATGACTTTTTCTTACTGGGGAAAATTTCTATCTTAAAGATTTTCCTCGTGTTGTTCCTCACTTTGTATTTTTCAGAGACAGGAAGGCCCTGAACCCACACGATCTCATCCCCGGAAATAAAAACCGGGCATCTCTCCCTGTCTGCTTCAGGAATCCTTCTGGCCCTCATCATCTCCTTGATTTTTTGACTCCCTGGGGAACCCAAAGGCACGTACCGATCTCCATGGCGCCTGTTTCTGACAATAAGCGGAAATTTAAGTTTGGAACGATCAAAAAAAGCTCTTTTTCTGTTGTTAAAATCCCTTGAGTCCGTTTTCTTATCCACCCTCTGTCCCTTAATTATGGTGCCTGTTTCCCTTATCTTGAGAGGGCTGTCTCCTGTCCATCTGTATCTGTATGTCACATCTTTTGATCCTTCTTGAACGCCTAAAAGCCCGTTCCGGTTTTTAAAAACAAGGCCTTTTTCAAGATGAAACTCCTTGCCTCTCTCCAGATGAAGTATCGAATGGATATCTTTATAGGATATACCTCTGAGATCACCCCTGATGCGTGAAATGTACTCCCTGACTACCCTTCTCTGCAAAGCTCTAGGAAGCGTGCAAAGGAAATCCATATCCAACCAATACTGCCCCTTGATCCAAACACCGGCCAAAGCTGACTTCTGTCTCGAAATCTCCTTAAGGAACGATTCTTCCTCCTGAACGATCAAAGCAAGGCGGCTTAATGTGTCTGTGATACGGGGTGAATAATTGCTCTCCAGATAGGGAATAAGCCTGTGTCTTATCCTGTTTCTTAAAAAATCCGTATTGAAATTGCTCTTGTCCACCCTGTATTCAAGTCCCTTTTTTTCTATGTACTCCAAGACCTCCGTTCTTTTCACAAGAAGAAGCGGCCTGACAATGCCTCCCTCTGTTTTAGGCTGAATGCCGCCAAGTCCGAGGCTTCCCGTCCCTCTTATAACCCTCATGAGAACCGTCTCAGCCTGGTCTGTCATTGTATGTCCGGTCGCAATGAGTGCGTTCCCGTTTTTCTCAGCTGTTTTTTTTAAAAATCCGTATCTCAGCCTTCTTCCCGCCTCTTCCAGATTCATCCTGTTTTTATCGGCAAAAGCCTTTACGTCTCCTGACTCCGAACAAAAAGGAAGGGAATAGCTTGAAGCCAGTCTGCGGACAAAACGGTGATCTTCGTCCGCTTCCTTCCGCAGTTTGTGATTATAATGCCCTACAACAAGTCTTAGCCCCCAATCCTTCTTGAGTTCGTTCAGGAGATGAAGAAGGCTTACAGAATCAGCCCCTCCTGAACAGGCAACGACAAGCGTATCCCCTTTATCAAAAAGAGAATACTGATTTATCGTTCGAATAACTTTTAACAGAAGCATGCCTTTAATATATCATGTCCTGACTCTTCTGTCAGAAGAAAAATCCCCCTCTTTTTTATTGAGAAATGGCGGTGGAGGGATTTGAACCCCCGACACTACGGATATGAGCCGTATGCTCTAACCAACTGAGCTACACCGCCATGAAAAAGCAATCTCAAACAAGGTTTTTGGCGCGAAAACAACACTCCTCCGAGTGTTTTCCTTAACTGTCAGCCATAAAAGTATAGTGACACAAGAAAAAATTGTCAATCTCTTTCACTCTTTAGAACCACCCTGCGGAACTGCTGATTCCTTTCCGATGAATTCATCAACTCCGCCGGCAAATCAAGCCTTCTGTTTCTTGAAAAATTTTTATGGATTTATAACCGAAATTTATTTAATATTATCTTTAAAGGGCCCTTTAAAAAATGAATATTAAAAATATCTATGATAAATTCTTAAGCTTCCCCTTAAGAGCAAAATTCATCATCACTTTTCTTGTTGTCATATGCTTCGGAGGGGTTGCCACGCTTTTTCTGGGAACCAGATTGGAACATAAAACCATTTTTTCTCTGGCTCAGGCTAAAGTCAGGCATGACCTGGCGTCGGCAAGAATGGTCTATAATGAAAAACTTTTTGATATCAGAGATATAGTCAGGCTGAATTCAATGCGCGAATCCCTGCAGAACACATTAAAAAACAAACAAAGAGAATCGCTCTTAAAACATCTTGACCCCGTGAGAACAGAATTTAACCTTGATTTTCTCAACATAACCGATGCTGAAGGAAAAGTCTTTGTGAGAACCTCCAATCCTGAGATTTGGGGAGACACTCAATCAGATGACCCGCTGGTTCAAAGCGCTCTTTCAGGAAAAACAGCGGCTGGCACTCAAATCATTGATCGAGGAGAACTCTTAAAAGAAGGAAAAGGCCTCGCTGAAAAAGCCTATATCAAATTTATTCACACACCAAAAGCAACTCCCCGCGAAAAAGATCATGAAGAAAATGCACTGGCCTTAAAAGCCGCAACCCCTGTTAGAGATAAAAACAATGTGCTGCTGGGCGTTCTTTATGCAGGAGTTATCCTTAACCGCAATTATGAAATCGTGGATAAAGTCAAAGAAATCGTGTTCAAAGGAGAAAAATATAAAGGAAGAGAAATCGGAACAGCCACCATCTTCCAGCAGGACTTGAGAATCTCAACCAATGTGGAAAGCGAAAATGGACAAAGGGCCATTGGAACCAGAGTGTCCAGAGAAGTAAACCAGGCTGTACTGAAGGAGGGAAAAGACTGGATAGACAGAGCCTTTGTTGTGAACGACTGGTACATTTCCGCCTATGAGCCTATTAAAAACATGGAAGGGGATATTATCGGTATCCTTTATGTGGGGATGCTGGAAAAGCCGTACATTGACTTACGGAACAAGGTCATGGGGACCTTCACCGGAATTGCAGCTCTGTGCGTTCTCGTACTTCTTTTCATACTCTCTGCTATCACTTCCACTATTATCAATCCCATCAAAAAACTAGTTGCAGCCACCAATGATATCGCCAAAGGTGATTTAAGCCATAAAGTCAATATAAACTTAAAAGATGAAATAGGACAGCTGGCCTCCTCGTTTAACCAGATGACCGATGACCTCAACAAAGCGAACCAGAAGCTTATTCAATGGGGCAAGACTCTGGAGAAACAAGTGGAAGAAAGGACCAAAAAACTCAAGGAGATGCAGGATTCTTTGATACAGTCGGAAAAACTCGCATCTCTTGGGAAAATGGCTGCCGGGATAGCTCACGAGATCAACAATCCCCTGACTTCTATCCTTATCAATTCCCATCTTTTACTCGAAAAAACCGATGATGATCCTTACACAAAAGAAAGCCTTAATCTTATAACAGAAGAGACTTCCAGATGCTCCAGTATCGTCAAGGGACTGCTGGAATTTTCCAGACAGAATCCTCCCAAAAAAGAACCCGCTGATATAAACATGCTCATAGCAAATACGTCAGCCCTCTTAGAAAACCAGTTCAAATTCCAAAACATCGAAGTGAAAAAAGACTTCGATTCGAATCTGCCAAATGTTAAAATAGATACTAGTAAAATCAGACAGGTCTTATGGAATCTTATGATCAATGCTTCTGAAGCCATGCCTGATGGAGGAAAGCTTATTATTTCAACCAGCCTTTCAGAAAATGAAAAAAAAGTTGTCATTAAAATCACTGATACTGGAAAAGGAATTCCCAAAGAAAATATAAACAAACTGTTCGACCCTTTCTTCACAACCAAAGAGAGCGGCAGCGGCTTGGGACTGGCTGTAACTTATGGAATCATACAACAGCATCAGGGGAGTATTAAGGCAGACAGTGAAGTCGGCCGGGGAACTACTTTTACTGTTGTTCTGCCTATTTCAAGTAACCTGAACAATCCAGGTTAAATAAGGAGTCATAATAATATGGAAAAAAAAACTATCTTAATCGTAGACGACGAGATCAATGTGTGCAAAAGCATTGATAGGGCCATTCAAAATGATGAATATGAAGTGAGAAGAGCACTCAGCGGAGAAGAAGCTATTGATAAAATAAAGGAAAATCCCTGCGACCTTGTTATTGCTGATTTGATGATGCCCGGAATAGGAGGCATCGACCTTCTGAAATTCTTAAAAACAGATTTTCCTAAAATCAATGTCATTATGATCACCGGATATCCCACCATTAAAACAGCTGTTCAAGCCATAAAAATGGGAGCCTTTGATTATATAGCCAAACCGTTTACCCCCGAACAACTCCGGACCGTTGTGGCAAGATGTTTTAAAAGCGAAAAAGAGCCAGAAAAGAGACTGCCTCTCGCAACCATGCCTCCAGGCATTTACTACATCATCGGACACACATGGGTGCGTCTCGAAGAAAAAAATAAAGGTCTGGTGGGCGTTGTTCATGATTTCCTGAAAACAGTTGGAAGGATAACGAATTTACAGCTTCCCAAAGTAAATGATAACGTCCTGCAGGGAGAAATGTGTGCAAAAATAAAAGACGACGCTGGTTTCAATTATGGCATCTGGTCACCAGCCACTGGAAAAGTCACCGAAGTCAATGAAGAGTTAAACAAAGATTTTTCTCTTTTAAAGCAATCACCTTATAATGATGGATGGCTCTTCAGATGCGCACTCACTGATTTCGAAGAAGACAAAGAATCTCTGCTTCTTTCAAAATAAGAATATCCTTTCCCGGACAAATGAAGATCACTCCCATCCACCGGCCTCATCTTATGCCGACTTCTCTGGCAGGAAGCGCTGTCCTCAAAGGATTTAATCCGAAAAAAATCGCCAGCCTGGACTCAAAAGGCTGCTGGATAGAAAATCCCGAAACACCCATACGTCGAGCTGTGAACGAAATACTTTTTCATCTTTGGGAAATGGATGAAAAACAAAAAAAATCCGTCCTGGATAATATTATCAATCTCTTTATAAGACAAGCCATCTGGCCCTCTGTATTGAGAATAAGAGCGGCTCTCATAAAAAATTCATCAGGGAACATTCCCAGGTTATCCCTTCAACAAATAGAAAAAGAACTGATAGATCATTATAAATCCTCGAAAAAGCCGGAAAAACATATTTCTTTTCTCATAATTTTAGAGGTCCTTGCCTGGATATTAGTGTATGAAGCTCAGAGGAAGAATGCGAACAGGTACGTTCCTGAATGGGATCTGGAAGAGAAAAAGAAGACCCAAAAATACAAAAAAGACATCTTGGATTCTGAAAATTTCTTAAACAGGTGCCTATCAAAAGAAAACAGGCCTCTGATCCCGCAGTTATACACGGAATTAAAAGAAATCAGCCCTGACGGTCTCAACTCCATTCCGGATTTGATAGCTGAAGAACAAAGATTGAATGATGATATCAAGCAGCTCCTGATATTTTCTGAAATCCCCTCAAAAAGAGAAGAATGCCTTTCTCTCATAAGAGAAAAAATATTCCCTCCAACAGGAGTGGTAACAGAGATTTCCCCCGCTCTTCTAAGGCCTTGCGCAGAGCTGCTCAGGAACAGAAAAATCGATATCTCAAGCGGTATTCATTACAGAGCTTCGGTCATACTCAGCGTTCTCCAGGATCCCAGATCAACTGAGACCCTGCTCAACGCCTTAAAAACATTTCCTCTTCAATTAACCAGCATTAGAGAAAATATCATCTACACCCTGGGAAACCTGAAGGAAAAAGAAGCGGTAATGCCCATAAAAAAAGTCCTGGATTGTCCTGATAAAATCATCCACACCCATGCAGACGGGACAATAAAGCCGTCTTTACTGGAAGAACAGAAAGAAGAGGCTCTGCGAAGCCTGGGGAAAATCGGTCTGGAATCTTTGAATATACTTCCCTCCATGATCAAATACAAAGACCACCCTTCAACCAAGATCAAAACACATTTGAGCTGGTCTCTCGGTGAAATCGGAAATATTCAAAAAAAAAAACACGGAGGAGTCAGCGCAGATATTTTGATCACGCTTCTCACTCTTATCAAAACAAGAAACAAACAAATATTTGAAGAAGCCGTCAGCGCATTGAGAAAAATAGAGATGCCCGAATTTCTGCATACCCTCTATCTGTATAATGTGGGAGCTGTCAGCATCCTGGGATTGAAACCCGCTCAAAGCGGCCTTTATGAACTTTCTGAAACCCTTCATTATTTGATACTTTCTCAGGGAAGAGCCATTATGGCTGTTAATGGAGATTCAGGAACAGGAAAAACCTACTTTTGCGAATCCATTCTCGAAAGTTTTGGGGGGCTGGACCCAAAAGAAATCCTGTACCTTATGAGAGACAGAAAAAAAGATCAAAAAATATTCAATCAAATCCTAGGGATCAAGTGGCTCAAGAAATACATAGACCCCGTTCATTACCAGGATTATCCAAACTCCGAAGAAGATGACAATCCGGAGGAATACCTGACAAAATTCATTGAAAAAAACTCTGATAAAAAACTGATTATCGTTGATGGCTGCAGAGACCGATACTATTTCCAGAGAATCATTGATCTGCTCCATTTCAGGGAAAAATTGGATGTCGTGGTGAATTTTAGGGCTAATTTTTCGACAAGAAGAAAGAATCTGGAGGTGCGGGAAACCGCATTAGAAAGCATAAAAACCCATCTTTCTTTTCTCGAAGACCCCCCGCTTGAAGACACCCACTTTTACCAGGAAGGCAAAACCATAGTCTACGACCTTGATAACTCAATCAACAGGCGTCTCAACAGGCCGGAGATTCAGGAACTTTTTAAAAAGAGAAGAATAGAAACATGGGGCTCCATGATAAAAGTAGGCGATTTTATTAAAAAAGCGGAGACAAGGAACAAAGAATCAGAACCGGTCTCTTACTCTGAACACACATTTGATGTGGAAAAAGGAACCTTCTCCATACAAAAAAAGTGGGATTTCAAACCCGAAGAGAAAAGGTTCAAACCCGTTCTCAATGAAGATGTAGATAATAATCCCAATCTTCTCCAAAGCATCCTGATCGAGGATCTCAGGCCGCACCGCATTCGGTTTTATACTCAGGACCAGATTGCGGGAATCGGAGAAAAAAGAAAGATCTTTATTTTTACTTTTCTAGACAACAGAATATTCCATGCATCCATCGAAGATTTTACAGATCTCTCTCTCGTCGGAAGAAATATTTTTCTGACTGATAAAAAAGGAGAACTGATAAGCGTCTCCTTTGAAAACGGCCACATAGCCAAATACGGAAATATTCATTCTCCCATATGTTCGATGGCCTCTTTACCCAGGAACAGACTAATAACCGGACATGAGGATGGCTCGATCCTGATATGGAATATGGAAAACAGCAAACTTCTGAAAATCAAATCCCATCCCTTTCCGGTCACGGCTCTTGCTGTCACTTATTCCGGCACTATATATTCATGGAGTCAAAACCACCGGCTCAATTACTGGCATTTACAAACAAGATGCATGCAGGAGGTTAACACAAAAAACGAGTCGATCTCGCATTTAAGGATCTACCCCCAAGGAAGACTCCTGGCGCTATCAGAGAAAAAAACGACAAACCAAAAAACTAAAAACAATGGATCAAAACAAAAATTAAAAATAATGGATTTTAGAGGAAAAACCTCAGATGTGTTTCCTCTCCCTTTTCGTATACTTCCATCAAGCATCTCTATCACTTATGACGGCAGGATCCTTTCAGGATTATCCGGGAAAGTGCAAACGAAACCCAACCTTGCTGTACTCACTCCAGGTGATAAAAAATGGTCGGTCCATTTTCTCAAAGGCCACGCGCAGGAGACCAGGGACTGCCTTTGTATAGGGCCGAAGATCATTTCATGTGGAAAGGAAAAGGGAAGTCTCTATGCCATTCGTTTTTGGGGAACTGAATTCTACGTAAAAACCCAGATCAGTAAATTATCTGGTTAAATAAAAATAGAAAGGAGTCCTTCCATGAAAAAAAATGTCTTTTCGTATTGTTTGCTCATTCTTTTCATCATTTTAAGTCCCTTTTTTCTGAACGCTGAAGAAAAAAACAATCCCCTGCTCCAGTCATGGCCCCAGTATCTCAAACTAAAAAAAGAATCAGAGTTGAGGCTAAAATGGGTCCAGCTGGGCCCGGTCATGAACGCGGCACGGGTGGAATCTGTCCAGTGCGATCCTTTGAGGCCGGAAACCATGTATGTTGCTTTTGGCTCAGGAAACCTTTGGAAAACCGAGAACAGCGGCCTCTCCTGGAAACCCATATTTGAAAACCAGTCTGCCTTGGGCATAGGAGATATCGCATTAGCCCCATCTGACCCTGACAGGATTTGGCTCGGCTCCGGAGAAAGCCTTAAAAAGGCAAGAAATTTCACTATGCCAGGAACCGGTGTTTTCCGTTCCGATGATGCAGGGAAAACGTGGCAGAATACGGGGCTTTCTGATTCCTTTCATATAGGAGAGATAGCTGTTCATCCAAAAGATAAAAACAGCGTCTTTGTCGCGGTGCTGGGACACTTTTGGTCGCCCAATAAAAACCGGGGTCTTTACAGGACTCGTGACGGGGGGGAAACATGGGAGCATGTCCTTTATGTCAATGAGAGGACAGGAGCGAATGATGTAGTCATTTCTCCCTCTGACCCGGATATTATCTACGCTTCCATGTGGGAAAACTATCCCGGCATCTCCGGTAATGACAGCGGGATTTATAAAAGCGAGGACGGAGGCAAAACATGGGAAAGACTGAGAGGAGGACTCCCCTGCGGGCCGAAAACCGGACGGATCGGTCTCGCTGTGTCCTGGTCTGATCCAAAAAAAGTGTATGCGCTTGTGGATAATCTGAACAAAAAAAGCCATTTGGCCGCAGAAGTCTATAAAACAGCGGATGGAGGCAAAACATGGGAAAGAACACACAAGGAAGAACTCCTGATTTTTCCGGGGATCGGCTGGTACTTTACGGACTGCTATGTCAATCCCCTCGATGATGAAGAGATCTATGCTCTCGGCGTAAGAACCGCACACAGCACAGACGGAGGCAAAACCTTCCGGCTGCTGGGAGGGGATGTGTATCACTTTTTCCCGAATCAGGCAGAAACCCTTCATCTTGACCACTGCGAACTATGGATAAATCCTTTAAATCCAAGCCATCTCGTACTGGGTAATGACGGAGGCCTTTATGTGAGTTACGACAAAGGTCACTCCTGGATGCATTTCAACAACATCCCTTCCGGTGAATTCTATGACATATCGGTCGATAACCAGGATCCTTATCTCGTATACGGCGGTACCCAGGACGATTCATCCGTATACGGTCCTTCTAAAGAATGGAAATCCTTATTTGCAGACGGCTGGGATTATGTTTGGCTCGACGCATGGTCCGGAGGCGACGGCTGCTACACTGTTCCTGACCCGGAGTGCCCGGATACCGTCTACTTTTCCAGTCAAAACGGAGCCATACGGCGCAAAAGCATGGCAACGGGCCGTTCCGTCTCAATAAGGCCTAAACTCCCGAAAGGACAAGAAGGCAGCCTTTCATACAATTTTGTAGCTCCCTATATCATCTCTCCGCACAATCATCAGACAATCTATCATGCAGGAAATTACATCTTCAAAAGTATTGACAGGGGTGATTCCTGGGAATTAATCAGCCCTGATCTATCGCTGTCCTCTCAGAAAGGAAAGGAATCCACAGCAGCGGGCGCTATCGCGGAGTCTCCTTTGGAACCAGGTCTTTTGTACGTCGGAACAGATTCCGGTTCTTTTTGGGTTTCTCATGATGACGGAAAAAATTGGGAAGAACATTCCCAAGGGCTTCCGAACACATATATCAGAAGCATCTGCCCGTCACGGTTCAAAAAACCCAGAGTCTATGCGGCCTTGACAGGTCTCAATCTTGACGACTTTAACAATTATCTCTTTGTTTCTGAGGACTACGGTCAAAACTGGACATCACTATCCTCAAATCTCCCCAATGAAGTGGCCAATTCAATTCTGGAAGACCCTGTTAACGAAAACATCCTCTATGCGGGTTTATACAGAGGTGTCTATCTCTCAGCAGACAGGGGCCAAAGCTGGGCTCTTTTGGGGCCGGAGATGGCGGCAACATGCATATCTGACCTGGTAATACAGGAAAAAGAGATGGACCTGGTCGCCGGAACCCACGGCAGAGGAATCTACAAAATGAATGTCACTCCCATACAAAGTGCTTTTCAACAGGGAAATCCTCAAAAAAATATTCTGTTCAAAACACCTGCAGCGACACTTCCTTGGTTTAATGACACCCATAACGATCCCCGTCAAAAAAGCATGGAAAAGATACCCATAACTTTCTATCTTATAAAGGGAGAGGAGGTCTCCATCGAAATAAAGGATAAAAAAGGAGTTGTCATTTGGTCCAGAACACTGGAAGGGAAAAAAGGCTTCAATCAAATAAGATGGGACCTCGTCACAGAGACCGTGGACAGCCCTCAACCCTATTTTATTCACTATCTGAAATTCCCCAAACCAGGGACCTATGACCTCTTTGTGACCGGAAAGGATGTGGCTCTCAATGGAGAGCTCACCATTGTGGAACATCCATCGATTCCTTCATCACTCTGTCCTTCGTGATGACAAGGGAGCCCAGGCCACACCTGATTTTTTTAAGAATTAAGCTATTCCTGTTAGATGAATACTATCATGTCTCATCCAGACTTTCAGGCAGGCAAGCTGGTTCTGAAGTCATCCGGAGGCGAGCGGGCATGGTTCCTCGAAGAGGAGAGCGAGCCGAGGAATAAGCCGATTTTGATGGATTTGTGAAACAAATCAATCGGGAGTTCCAAGGGGGGTAAGTCCCCCTTGGTCGCAGGGCAGAGCCCGAGAAGGGGAGGCAGCGAGTCCAAAGGACGAGCGTTGGAAGGGGAAAGT
>JAGGYH010000005.1 GCA_021162615.1 Candidatus Aminicenantota bacterium | reverse complement strand
GGCGATTGAAAATAAAAATCATAACAAGAAAAATGTGCAGAGATTGCTTCTTGATAAAATCTTGTATATCGCTGAAACAAAATGAATAATATAAACATCGCTATTTTTTTATGAATAGGTCAGGTTAAATGAGATTCCCTCTTTTATGTATAAATTCTTTTATTGCTTGTTCTCTTAGTGTAAAATGGATTCAAAAGAATCACAATATTCATGTTATTTTTGAATTAAAGGAGAATTTTATGGGAGGTTTTTTTGGTATTGTCTCCAAAAAAGACGCAGTTAAAGATTTGTTTTTCGGCACTGATTATCATTCTCACCTTGGGACGAAAAAAGGCGGCCTCGCCATCAGAAATGAAAAAGGCTTTAGCAAGCGCATTCACAATATAGGAAACGCTTTATTCAGATCAAAATTCGCCAGTGATATCACACATATGTATGGGAACGCAGGTATTGGAGTGATAAGTGATTTCGAAAACCAGCCATTGGTTATCCGTTCACATTTAGGTGACTATGCCATCGTTACGGTCGGAGCTATACAAAATATCGAAGAACTCCTTCATAAAACCTTAAAGGACAATAAAATTCATTTTTCTGAAATCACGAAATGGGGAATAAATCCGACTGAGCTCGTTTCCGCTATAATAAACCAGGAAGAATCCTTTAAAGCCGGAATTGAAAAAGTCCATGATTCCATAAAAGGTTCCTGCTCCATACTGATTTTAACAGAAAATGGATTATATGCTGCAAGAGATAAACTCGGCCGCACCCCGGTCGTCCTCGGCGAAAAAGAAAACAGTTTTGCTGTAACTCTTGAAACATGCTCTTTTTCCAATTTAGGATTCAAAACAACCAAATATCTGGGTCCGGGCGAAATCATGTTCCTGAACAGGGACGGAGTCGAACAAATAAAGGCGCCGCAGGCCCATATGCAGATATGCGCTTTTCTCTGGGTATACTATGGATACCCTTCGTCTTCATATGAAGGCATCAATGTGGAATACGTCAGAAACAGATGCGGCGCAAAGCTTGCGGAAAACGACGACGTTAAACCGGATTTTGTTGCGGGAATTCCTGATTCAGGAATCGCTCACGCTCTCGGTTATGCAAACAAATCAGGAATTCCATTTAAAAGACCTTTTGTCAAATACACTCCGACATGGCAGAGAAGTTTTATGCCTCAAGAACAGAAAGCGAGAGACTTGATTGCAAGAATGAAACTTATTCCTGTGCATGAAATGATCGAGCAAAAAAAACTCCTCTTTTGCGAAGACTCGATAGTAAGGGGAACACAATTGAAAGATACCATACAGAGATTGTATGAATTTGGAGCCCTGGAAGTGCATATGAGACCAGCCTGCCCCCCTCTTCTTTACAAATGTAAATTTCTTAATTTCTCCAGGTCAAAGTCAGAATTCGACCTAGCTGCCAGACGCGCCATAAGTCAAATAGAAGGAAAAAACGCCTCGGATATAGGAAAATACACAAAACAGGGATCTGATAAATACAACCAGATGGTGGAAAAAATAAGACAAAGGCTCAATCTCACTTCCTTGAAATACCAAAAAATGGATGACCTGGTGGATGCCATAGGACTGCCAAAAAACAAACTGTGCACCTACTGCTGGGATGGAGAGGAACCGTTTGCTTAACGGCGGCCTGTTCTTCCTTTTAATTGAGGTAAATATCTTTTACAGCTATCTCTCCCGTGGGTTTTAGCATAATACATAGCAATATCCGCGGCCTTTATAAGAGATTCGGGAGAATTTCCGTCTTTTGAAAAAAGGGAATATCCAAGGCTTGCTGTGATTTCAATATGATAACCTTCTATATCAAAAGGCTTTCGCAGTTCTGTTAAAATCTGTTTAGCTTTTTTAGCAACATTCTCTTCATTCTTTATTTCAGGCAAAATAAGAACATATTCATCTCCACCTATCCGCGCAAGAGTGTCCATATCTCTTTTTATTGCGTTCAATCGGGATCCAACGGCTACTAACAACTTATCTCCGGAGCTGTGCCCCCTCGTGTCATTCACCCGCTTAAAATTATCCAAGTCAATATAAATAAGTGCGGTTATATACTTGTTTCTGCGCGCTCTTGCCAGCTCTTTTCCCAGAATGTCATAGAACAAAAGCCTGTTTTTTAATCCAGTTAACCGATCATGTGTCGCTGCATGATAGAGCTGTTTTTCCGCTAATTTTCTGGGAGTGATATCCCTGGCTATAAAACACAACTCTCTTCTGTTGCTGTAAGTAATGATGCTCACACTGATTTCCACATCCACAAGCTGGCCGTTTTTACGCTGTAACTTTCTCTCCCCGATAAAATACGAGTGTTTCTTAAGCACATCTAAAATCTCATGATAAATATCTTCCTGACCCACAGCTAAAAAGTCATATAGGGTCAAATCCTTCACTTCATCTCTGGTATATCCCAATAGATTTTGAATAGCCTTGTTTGCTTCTAATATCCTTCTTGTATCAATATCAGCCAGAAAAACATACTCAGTGCTCTGAGTAAAAATAGCTCTGTACTTTTGTTCGTTCTCGGATAACAGATCTTCACGTTCTTTGCCCTCTGTTATGTTATTGATTCCCAGGATAAATCCAAAAAACTTCCCACCTGAAGCATCAAATTTGGTGACCTTAGCCTTAAATATCTGTTCTTTTCCTTTGATCTCCATGGAATACTCAAAACATGAACTTCTTTTTCCATCCTCGACATCATTGATCGCTTTCTGTAATTTTGCACCCACTTTCTCAGGAAAGACATCGCTGAAATGCTTTCCTAAGAATCGGTCAGAAGGCAAAAAAAGATTGGGTCTGTCAGTGCTCTGGTAATACCGGATAAAAGTCCCATCCAGCCCTAAAATAAAAAAAAGGTCATCTATGGAATTGATGATGGAAAGCAGATTGTTTTGTTTTTTTCTTGCAGATTCCAATTCCAGTTTCATCTCTACAAGAGCATCCTCCATCTCAGATATACGGTTCCTGAGCTCTTTGTTTTCATTCTCTAATTCAGGCTTTGTTTTCTCTATTTTTTTATCCATAATCATTCAAACCTGTTTATCTAGACTTATGAATAACCCAGGCTGCTTTTTCCATTATAATATTAAACGAAGCTGTATACAAAGACAATCTATTTCTCCCCTGTTTCCAGCCTTTCTCCAAAGGATGGTATCAACCTCTTTAACGACAAACCTGTTTTCTCCCTGGAGTTGTCATTATAAATAGTGTATGATTGGCCTGACTCGTTCACGAAAAAAATATAAAAACAGAAATCAAATGGAATGGGCTCATCTTCTTCTCCTTTTTGCCATAGGAACCATTGCCGGATTTATCAATGTCAATGCGGGCGGAGGATCAAGCCTGACTTTGCCGACACTGATATTCATGGGTCTTGACGCTGCTGCAGCCAATGGAACGAACAGAGTAGGACTCATTATCCAAAATATATTCGCTGTATCTTCTTTCAAAAAAAACAAAGTGCAGGATTTTAAACAGAGTTCTTTTTTGGCTTTATTTACTCTTCCCGGAGCCGTAATCGGTGCTTTTGCGGCGACTCAAGTAAGCAACATCCTTTTCCAGAGGATTCTTGGAGGCGTGCTTATCTTCATAGTCCTTTCCATGTTTTTCAGCCGCTCATATAAAAATAAAAACCACAAACATAATATGAAAAAGAGCTGGCTTATTTATCCGGCATTGATAGGCATAGGATTTTATGGTGGTTTCCTGCAGGTTGGGGTCGGCTTCCTTTTTATGGCAGCCCTTTATCATTTGTTAAGAGTCAGTTTAGTCCGTGTCAACATGCATAAGGTCTTTATCATTTTGATCTATACTATTCCTGCCTTTGTGATCTTTTTGTGTACCGATAATGTCAATTGGAAATACGGGCTCGTTCTAGCAGCTGGAAATGGAATCGGAGGATGGTGGGGAGCTCATGCGGCTGTCAAAGGAGGAGAAAAAATCATCCGCATCATTCTTGCCATCGCCATCATTATCATGGCGGTCAAACTGTTCGGCCTCTTCTAAATGAAAATCAGGTGTAGCTTATGATTTTGACTTTCATCAGCCTCCCTGAAAGTCTGGATAAGGCAGAATATCATCTACATCACAGGACTAACATTAAACTTGCGAAATTCAGGGATGGCTGAAGCGACATTAAAGATTTAGCCTTCGGAGTGCTGTGTTTGAGGGAACTTAGCGAAGCTGAGCTTCGAGCATGTCTGACCCACGGACGGGGGGAGTTGCGCAGAAGCCGAGAATACAGTGCGGAGAATGGCGTTAAAAATCTTTAGCGAGCGACCAGCCATATCTGAATTTCACCCTCCTTCACCGCGAATGCCCTGCAACAAAGCAGAGGCTGTGAGATCGGCTCGCCTGTAAGGTAAAATATGGTTGCATTACAAATAAAAGTCATAACTTGATTAGAGTCTGATCATATTTTTGACAGGAAGTATCTTATAAAAAATATTAATCATGATAAATTTGTATGGGGATGCAACCATATTTTATGAATAACCGGGTTAAAAGCCGGGCATGAAAGTAAACTGAAAATAACTGCTTTTTTCATGCCTGTCAAAGGGGGTGACATAAGACAAACCCAAAACAAAATAGCCGAAGAGATTCACTCTAATGCCCACCCCTGCACTGGATAAAAATTTTCTTTCTCCCCCTAAAAACCAGGCCTTGCCCGCTCCTTCTTCTGTCCATGCCACTCCTGAATCAAAAAAGGCAATAAAGTCAACTGGAAATATTCCGTAATATCCCTTGCCGATCCCTAAAATTTGAAAAAGGGGGAAACGAAGCTCTGCATTTGCCACTATGATCTTGCTTCCGAACAACCGGTTGAAATCAAAAAAATCTCCGTCATCACTGCATTCTTCAGCACTAAAGGACCCGGCGTTGTATCCCCGGATGAAAGATTCATAGCCTAAATAAAGAGGATACATCCTGTAATCCTCGGCTCCCTTACCATACCTTCCGTAATGAAGAATCCGGAAAGCAAGCGTAAACGGACGGATAGGCATAAAATAGCGCCTGTAATCAGCGATAACACTTACAAAATCAATGGTGCCGTAATAAGGGGAGACCTGGAACACATAATTCTTCCCCAGTATGGGACTTGTGGCTCCAAAATAGGAACTGTCGTGGATCAAGGCCATATTAACATAAGTGAAATTAAGCCCCTCATAAGAAGGGATTTTCTCTTTCTCAAGTCCCAGCTGGTATCCGCCCAGAGCAGAATAGGCCCAGGTCCATACTTCGCTGTCGTAATCAATAAAACGGAACCCGCTTGATAATTCGATCCTTGATAGCTTTGTAAACGGATAATTGGCAAAGCCCATGATCTGGTAGTTGATCTGACGGAAAATATATTCTTTTTCCATTATAACGGGCTCACCGTTCATCTCTCCGGCTTCCAGGGAATACCCGGCTGTAATATAAGGAATCCTCTGTATGATGCCTCCCCAATGCAGCCTCCTGTGGCTGTTCTTGTAGCCAATGACTCCTGCTGAATCGATCAAGCGGTTGTTCAATTGGATGATTGTGGACAGGCTGTTGTATCCCAACATATCACTGAAAAACAAAGAGACGCCTCCTCCGGTATAGAGGCCAAACCTATCAGCTCCTACAGCAATACTCGGCTGGCTGATAAAATCAAGTTTTAATTTAGGATTATAATCGCTTACGGCATAATCCGTCTTCTGAGGAAGTCCGAAAAGAGGATTTTTAATGAGATCTATGACTTCTCCTTCCGGTTTTTTCCTTGGGGGGAGCAGAGAAGGCCTCAGGTTTTCCAGATTCACTATCTTTTTTTTATCGGCAAGCAAATCAGATATATTCTTGTAATATATACTGTAAGCTCCTCTTTCGTACAAACAACAAGCCATGACTGGACGTCCCTGTGATAATGAAAAGGCAGGGCTCGTAGCCGTTACACCGCTGATTCCGGTATAGACATTTGTAACCTGAGTTTTCTTCCCGGATTTCAAATCCATAACGTAAATATTATTGATCCCGTTCTGATCCGATAAGAAATAAAGCTTTTCTGAATCAGGCGACCATTGAGGATTCATATTCCTGGCACCTCTAAAGCCGGTAATCCTTGTGATTTCCCCGGAGAACGGTTTGATAAGAGCCAGTTCAAGGTCCCCCATGTCCAAAACCGACAAATCTGTTGAGAATCTCTCCGTAACAAAAGCAATAGACCTCCCATTCGGAGACCAAACGGGCTGAAGGTCTCCATAAGGATCATCGGTCAGTCTCTTTAAGGCATTTTTATTCAAATCATACATATATATATCTGTAAATCCCCCTGCCTGGGCTGAAAAGGCAATCCATCTTCCATCCGGAGACCAGGTTGGTCCTAATATTTCGTCCAATTCATTAAAAACCAGCTCTCTCAATTTCCTTCCTGTTTCCGCCTGAACAATACTGATGACCGGTATTCCGCGGCTTATGGCTCCGAATGCAAAACGTCTTCCCTTGGAATCCCAGCTTCCTGCAGACCTGATGAACTGAAGGCTTTCAAAATGCGGGTTTAAAGCCGTGCTTGTGAGTTTTCTTTTTATTTTACCTGTAGCGACATCTGCCATGTACAGTTCTATAGAAAACAGATTTTTACTGGACAAATACACTACTTTTGTTCCATCAGGACTGATAGAAGGACTTACATTTAACGTGACTTCTTCATTTCCCTGAATAACAGGATATTCGGATTTAAAAGAAGCCTGGGTCTTGTCCATTAACGGAGCATATGAATCGTTAAGTGCCTTATGCCAGTCCTTGGATAACGTCTCCGGGTCAACTTTAAGAGAACCGATAAGGGCAGCCTGATAATTCCCAGTATGCGCAGCCGACCTTATTACTCTGGATACAGCCCTATCCCCCCATCTTCCCGTTATATAAGCCCATAATGACTGCCCGTATCTGTAAGGAAAAAACCTTCGGTCCTTCAACTTTTCAATGGATGGAAGCGGCCCCTTTTTTACAGCATCTCTCATCCACATGGACGTATTTGGATCAACAGGACCTACAGAGAGATACTCAGCCATTCCTTCTATCAGCCATAGGGGAAGATTGAGCATAGGAGAAACCATTCTGGCATAAGAAGAATTCCCCATAGATGTTATGTCAAACTGAAAAGCATGGACAAGTTCATGGCCGATCACATGATCTGTTTCCGATAGAGTTGCACCCAAAGGGAGGATGATCCTTCTTTTAAGAATCTCTGTAACTCCACCTGTCCCTTCCCCTATCTCCCCGGAAATAGCAGCGGTCTGCTGGAAATGAGTGGGACTGGCATAAAGTATGAGAGGCTGTCTCCCTTCAAGGTCATGACGGAGTAAACGGGAATATCTTGCATACCAACGCTCAGCCATTCTTGCCGCCTGGAGTGCTGCTTTTTCCATTTCAGGATAGAAATAAACATCAAAATGCTCTGTTTCCATTACTTTAAAATCAAATGTCCTGTACTGGATTTTATTTCGGCCGTAATACTGAGCGTTTAAGGAGATTGGGGAAAAAACGAGAGTAAAGCAAAAAAACAGGAACAGACACACGTTTGATACATATTTACGGTTCATTATTTGCCTGGATTATCTGCTGTATTTCCCTATCAATTCTCCCTTTGCAAGAATGTGACTTTCCATGGCAATCAATAACTCGTACTTTGTGGCTCCCGGCTTAAGTTCCATGCGAGAATCAAGAGCATAAATTTTAAAAAAATAGCGGTGGGTACCACTTGGAGGGCAGGGTCCTCCGTAACCAATCTTTTTAAAATCATTCATACCCTGAACGCCTCCGTTATCCATCTCCCTTTCAGGAGTGATATTCTCCTTCAATTCCTTTATTTCCGGCGGGATATTATAAACGACCCAATGCACCCAGGTTCCCACAGGCGCATCCGGATCATCGCAGATAACAGCAATACTTTTTGTCTCTTCAGGAACCAAATCCCAGGATAATGGGGGAGATATATTATCTCCGTCACATGTGTATTTTTCAGGAATCATCCCACCCTGATCAAAAACATCGCTCTTTATTTCGATTTTCATTCGAAGCCCTCCTTTTTTGCTTTAATCATATCCATCTCTCTTTTGAATGTAGCAACAGTCAATAATATTGTCAATCCAACAGAGGATTCCAAAAAAGCAAAAGCAGAATTGCAGATAAAATCTTAAGGCTTAGATGTGACTGTCCTCAGCAATAAAAAGAAGGGCTTTGTTAAGATATGCCCCCTTTAAGAAGGTAATATTTCTATCTTTTCTGCATATCCTCCATTGAGAACTGATCTTTCTTCTCATAATCCGAAGGAGGATCAAATGTCCCGGCCGGTGCGTTCTTTTTTGTGATCTCAATGACCTCAGAATATGACTTCATTTCATTCCCCATCACATTCATAGTGGATTCTGTTCTAATCTGAAAACCTTTGATCTTCATAAACTCCTTGACAGATTCCTCACTCAACATCATAGTGCCCTGCATCAATTTCGGAAGCATCTTTTCAGCATACATATTCCAGTCAAAAGGAACATCTGTACTGGCCCAGATTTTCTGTTTCTGGTTCATCATCATTATGGTTGAATCAACATCATATCCGGAACAGTTCCAGTTCCCGATTTTTTGGGTCTCTCCGGTCGGAGTGACTTTGATGGTTATACTGCTCATCATCTGAGCAAACTGCGGAGGAAAATACTTGCTTATATCCAAAGGCAGGTCCATCTCAACATAAGTTTTCGTTTGATGATTGATCATGTACATTTTACTCTTATCAAGGTTTATGATGACTGACTGATCTGTTCCGTGGGTAGCCATCTTATTATCAGCAAGCCACATATGATTGACTTCGTCTTTAGCAGGCTGGCTCTGTCCCATCATCTCAATGGCATCAGTATGGGTTTGCTGTTTGATGTACACCTCAGCAGAAAAAGAAACGGCTGCAAACACCAGCAAAGATAGAATAATGGTCAAGGTTTTTTTCATGTTGTCTCCTTTATATTCATGGATAGAAAAATTATACTGTCACACTGTCATAAAATCAATTGATTTAAATCTATTTGGGATTCTTTATTTTAAAAATAAAAAATTCATATAAAAATACAAACAACAAACGGATCTCTGTTCCCTATTCTGCTTCTTCGTATCCTTTTATAGTGTAATGGATCGCTCTGTCAAAAAACAATATTACCCGATTATTTAATGCCAGGGCCTGATTTAACTCAAGCACGTTATCAATAAATCCTTCAGCTAATATTTTAAGCCAGAGATGCCGACGGATAATGATAAGCGCTTGAATCACTTCTGAGGCCTTAAATCCTTCTCTTTTCCTCTGTGCTCCAAGAGCTGTGTAGTGCTCAGCTATTTCTTCCTTTGTTGTTTTGCGTGATATCCATTTTCCGAGCTGGCTGTAAACCCTGTAAACACGCTCGTGCAATTTGTCTTCATCATAAGTGCAATAAGTTTTCGTGTACTGATGTTCCAGCAAATTATCAATGCATCTTATTGACAGTTCGTGAGCATTGTCTTCAATAAGATCTACCAGTTTTTTAGAAACAGAAATATGAGCAAAATATTTACTGGAATCCAATATACCCTCCACTTATTAATATAGGGCTATTAAATCCAATGTCAAATTTTATATGACTTTTTTTGTTTCCGAACAATAATACTTGAAAATCACATTTCTTGGTGATAGCATGAATTTCTTAGGAGGAACTATGAAAATTTTAAAGAGTCAGTTTCGTTATTTAAGTGTTTCCCTACTCGTATATACCCTCTTGGCATCATCTCCTTTTACTTTCGGTCAAAAAGTGGATAAAAACATTCTCGACCGGGTCGAGTACCGTGAAATCGGACCCACTCGTCAAGGAGGCAGATTTGTTGACTTCGCATGGTGTGAAAAAGAACCGAATACTTTTTATGCAGCCACAGCTACAGGAGGGCTCTGGAAAACAACGGATAACGGGATCACATTTGAAGCCCTTTTTACAAATGAGAATGTCTTCTCTATAGGAGACGTCGCTGTTTCCTCCTCAAATCCAGAAATCGTATGGATTGGAACAGGAGAGGCCAACAATTCCCGGAGCACCTACTGGGGAGATGGTGTATACAAATCCACAGACGCTGGAAAGACCTGGATAAATATGGGACTCAAGGAATCCCATCACATAGGAGCCATAGAGATCCATCCCGATGATCCTGATATCGTATATGTTGCCGCACTGGGTCATCTTTATTCGGAAAACCCTGAACGCGGGCTCTATAAAACAGAAGACGGCGGAAAAACCTGGAAAAAAGTTCTGGACATTGTGGTAAAAGGAAAACACATCGGAGTGGTTGACTGCGTTATGGATCCCACAAACGCGGATGTAGTTTATGCGGCGACCTATGATAAGGTACGAAAGCCATATACATTCAATCTCGGAGGACCCGGAAGCCGTATTTATAAAACAACTGACGCAGGAAAAACATGGACACAACTGCGCGGCGGACTACCTGAAGGCATGCTGGGACGTATAGGCATTGATGTGTACAGGAAAAATCCGGATATCCTTTATGCAACCATTGAAAACGCAAACAAACCGGGAATGTCAGACGAAGAACGATACCAGGAACTTATGCATGACAAATCAAGCCAGGGGATGATCGGCGGTGAAGTGTACAGGTCAGATGATGCTGGCGAGACCTGGAAAAAGGTAAGCCCGGACGGACAAAGCATTGGAGGCGCGCCTGCCTATTACTACGGTCAGATCATCATCGACCCGAATGATGATAATATAGTTCATGTCTTGAGCGCTGCTTCCTGGGGGACCTATGACGGAGGAAAAACCTGGAAAAGGCGCCCCCTCGGATTCGGCGGAGACGACCATTCCCTGTGGATAGACCCGAGAGACTCCAATCATATATGGCTGGGCTATGACCACGGCATGGGAATCTCTTATGACGGCGGAAAAAACTGGTACCACCCAGATAACCTTCCCTTAGCCCAGTTTTATGCCATAGGTATTGACATGTCATATCCGTACAACGTGGCAGGCGGCACACAGGATAACGGATCTCATCTGGGCCCCAGCACCAAACGCGACTACGGTCCCATACGGTTTGAGGACTGGCAGAGTGTCGGCGGCGGAGATGGAATGTACAATGTGTTTGACTGGAAAAGCAACAGGTATCTTTACAATGAATCTCAATTCGGCCCCCTCCAGAGAGTCGACTTGATAACAGGCGAGACCAAAAACATTGCCTACCGCAACACTGACAGGGACATGAGATGGAACTGGAACTCCCCTATCCTGGTTTCCCCGCATAACAGTGATGTCATATACCACTGCGGCAATAAAGTCGTTAAATCCTCTTTCAGAGGAGAATGCTGGAAAGTGATCAGTCCGGACCTTACCACGAATGACCCTGACAAGCTGACAACAGGGAAAGGAGGCGACGGGAACATCCAGTACTGCACCATCACCACCATTGCCGAATCACCTCTTGTACAAGGGATTTTATGGGTAGGAACGGATGACGGAAATGTCTGGATAACAAAAAACAGCGGTAAAGACTGGACCAAATTGAATGAAAACATAACAGGTAATCCTGGATACTGGGTCAGCAGAGTGGAAGCTTCTCATCACTTTCCAGGGACAGCTTATGTCTCCTATACTGGGTACAGAAGGGATGACTTTCAAGCTTTCCTTTATAAAACAGAAGATTATGGAAAAACCTGGACGAACATTGCCTCTTCCCTTCCTGACGAGCCTGTGAATGTCATTAGGGAAGACCACAAAAATCCTGATTTGCTGTTTGTTGGGACAGAATTTGCGGTTTATGTGTCCATCGACGGCGGAAAAAACTGGAATAAAATGAAAGGAGACATGCCCACTCAGCCTGTTCATGACATAGTCATCCATCCTCGTGAGAACGACCTGGTTGTGGCAACACACGGAAGAGGAATCTTCATAACTGACATCACATTCTTACAGGAATTATCACAAGAAATTATTGAAAGCGATGTCCATCTTTTCGAAATAGAACCAAAAGTGATGTGGGTAAGCAATAAAAGCCCGCACTACGGCTCATCAAATTTCAATGGAGAAAGCGAGCCCAGAGGACTTGTTGTAAATTACTATCTTAAAAACCAAGCTGAACGGGACGTCACAGTGAAAGTCTTTAAAGGCGGTCTTTTAATCAATGAGATCAAAAGCGAAAACAAGCCCGGACTGAACAGTGTGATCTGGAATATGACACAAAGAGTGGAAAGAACTCCTGAAGAGAAGGAAGGGATCCGGGAACGCATAAAGATGTACAGGTCATACGGATATAATATGGATATTGATGTTGACTATGCTTACCAGCCTGTTGACTGCGGAGAATATATATTCAAACTCTGTGTTGATGGCAAAGAACTGACCAAAAAGAGTTCTGTACTCAAAGACCACTGGTACAAATAATTTTCAGCTTTTTCTGAATGAAAAACTCAGGATGTTCTTACATGGGAATCTGTCCACCGGATGATGTCCTTGACCACAGGTTTATCTTCAGCCTCCAGCAGGAGCAGATGGGAAAGCCCTTTATAAAGTTTAAAAGTCTTGTCAGTTGAACTGATTTGTGCGTGCATCTCCTGACTGGCCTCAAAGCCCGTTATTTTATCTTCCCTACCGTGAAGAATGAGCACAGGAATTTCTATTTCATTACAGCGTCCCTTAACCGCCTCTGAAGCTCTTATCATTTCCAAATAAGTTCTAGCATAGATCTTCCCTTGATACACCAGCGGATCCCTATCAAAATCCTGTAAAACTTTAAGGTCATTTGAGAGATAATCCGGGTTGATTTTAACTAAAGGCCAGCGGGGAAAAAGTATTCCAAAGGCCCAGAAAATTTTTCTTAAAAACCAGGGAGTGACTTCTCTTATGCTTAAAACCGGTGCGCTCAGTATCAATCCTCTTATCTCCGGCTTTTTCTCTATGAAATAGAGAGCTGATATCACTGCTCCCATTCCCTGGCCAAGTAAGAAAACCGGTTTCTTGGGAAATCTTTTTTTTACTAAGTTAAAAAAGACGGAGAGGTCATCTAGATAATCATCAAAAGAATCAATTAAGACAGGAGGACCATCTGATTTCCCGTGACCTCTGATATCAAACAGACTTACAGCATAGTTTTGACCGGCTATAATCCTTGAGACATTGATGTAACAGCCGCTGTGTTCTGTCAATCCGTGCACGATAATAATCACTCCATGGGGATCCGCCTCAGGAGTAAACGACTGCTCAAAAAGCTGCGTCTCATCAAATGTTCTGAATAACTCACTGTTGGAACTTATCTTAACACTGTCATCCCGCATCAGAAATCCTCCCTTATACTTATTCTACCAGGAAATTCCGTAATCATCCCCGTAATTACTTGCACCTCCCCATAATGTTTTATGTTTCCAGTCAAAATAAATAGCGGTTATCGGTCCGGAGGTCCTCTCCATTTTGCTGATTTTATATCCCATATTCTCGAGAATTTCAACGACCGAATCAGGAATACTGCTGTTCAGGGTAAGCCTTCCCGGCACTGCTGTATGTTCCCCGAAAGAACTTTGCATTTGATAGCTTACGATATTAGAAGCTTCGCAGGCCTCCTGCACATTCATATCGAATTCCACACAATTTATAAAAAATTGAACAAGATTTTGGTCCTGAGTGTCACCTCCCTGTACTGCAAAAGAAAGAAAAGGCTTGTCGTCCTTAAGCGCCATTCCAGGGGTGAGTGTCGCACGGGGTCTTTTTCCCGGAGCCACTACATTAAACGGATTTTTTCCTCTGTCCAAAACAAAACTCTGCATTCTTTGACTCATTCCCACTCCTGTACGGCCGGCAATACATGCCGGAATCCAGCCTCCGCTCGGCGTGACCGAGACGACCCAGCCTTCCTCATCCGCTGCCTGTATTGAAGTGGTTCCAGCTGTAAAATCAGATTCATAGGTTTCTGCCTCCTGAGCCGTCATCTCTTTTTTTCCTCCATCTCCTACATTGCTCCACTGTTCTAAAAGATCAAGATAAGGATTTGTCTTCCCTTCGAACGGGTATGGATCGCCCGGCTTGACATCAGGATCATTGACATTCCAGTTCAATTCCTTCAGCCTTTCTTTGGCGTACTTCTTGGAAAGGAGGCCTTTTATGGGCTCTTCTGGAGGAAAATAGGGGTCTCCATAGTAAAAATCTCTGTCAGCAAAGGCAAGATTCATGACCTGATAAAGGGTATGGATATAATTGACACTGTTATATCCGATATCTTTGAGGTCAATATTTTCCAGTATGTTCAACATTTGAAGCATCACCGGTCCTTGAACCCAGCAGGTTAATTTATAGACTTTGATTCCCTTGTATGTTGTCATGACAGGTTCCTCTAAATAGACCTTCCAATCCTCCATGTCCTTTTTTGTGATGAGGCCTCCCTGCTCCTGACAGCCTCTTACAAACTCTTCAGCTATATCTCCCTTATAAAATCTGTCATAGGCAGCATATATGGCCTGCTTCCGATCCATACCTTCCTCCAAGGCTTGTTCTTCGGCTTCGACTAATTTTTTTAAAGTGTTCAGGAGATCTTGCTGTTGAAACATTTCCCCTACCTCAGGCGCTTCATGTTCCTGACCTAAATGAGGAAGCAGTACCTGTTTTGAATAAGGCCACTTCTTTATTCTGTCTTTACTCTTTTCAACCCGGCTGACAAATTCCTGTTCCACAGGATAGCCTTCAGCCATTTCCATGGCTGGCTCCAGGACCTGTTTAAGGCTCATGCTTCCGAATTCAGCCAGCATGGTCATAAGGCCCCCCGGAGTTCCAGGAGTCACAGCCGCAAGAGGACCATAAGCAGGAGGATATTCCATTCCGTTTTCTTTAAAGAATTCCGGAGTGGCTCCTGTTGGTGCAACACCAAGGGCATTTATTCCCGTAACTTTTTTCGTGTGCGGGTTATAAATAAGAGCCTGTGTTTCCCCGCCCCAGCTTAGAACATCATACATAGTGCACACAGCGGCCAGCATGGCGCAGGCTGCATCCACGGCATTGCCTCCTCTTTCGAAAATCTTTGCGCCCGCAGTAGCTCCTAAGGGTTTACCAGTGATAGCCACCCAGTGCTTTCCATGGAGAACAGGCTTCTCTGTCCTGCCGTATATAAAGCTTCCATTGAGAGAGATAATCATGGAAAAAAGCCCTATTATACAAACAGACTTTATAAAACATTTCCGAAAATCAAACATTTGGACCCTCCTCAAAAAATACTCTTATTTGCCTGCCTCTAAGTAGTGTTTTTCCATCTTTGATCTCCATTTTTCCATCAATTCCTTATTCAACTCGATGGGAGGCCTCGCATCTTCCGGCAGGAAAGACTTATAAGGATGTTCCTTTTCATAAGCCTCAAACTCTTCTTTCATTTTGGTCAGCGTCTTTTCGTTTAAATAGAGATCTATGGCTGTGGCCGCCATCACTTTGGCTCCCGCATTCAGGCCTTTCCATGCAGTGGAACCAAAATTACTGGCTACAGCTGACCAGTGATGGGCGATCGCTCCCGGAACTCTTCCCGGAAAAAGCAGTGTGGCTGTAGGAACGACTCTCGTAACCTCAGCCACATCTGATGAACCTCCACCAACAAACCTTTCCCTGTTGTAGTTTGTGAGCTTGCCTATTTTAGTGGACATCCCTATTTCAGGTACTCCTAGCTCCTTCTGAAGGGCTCTGGCAAATTCGTTTTCTTCTTCGGTCCACTCAGGCATCCCTACTAATTCAATATTTTCCTGGATGAGTTCTGCCAATACCTTGTTTGCATTCCTCTGGTGGACTGCGGATAACACCCTGAATTCCATTTCCGTACCTGTAGCAAGCGCCCCGGCCTTGGCACAGTTGATGACTTTTTTGTGCATCGCTTCAAGCCTGGAATCGCTGTTTCTTACAAAATACCACACGCTTGCTCTATCTGGAACAACATTGGGTGCCTCTCCTCCCTCGGTTACCACATAATGCATACGGTAAGTAAAATAAAGATGCTCCCTCAAATAATTGGTCGCGACGTTCATTATTTCCACAGCATCCAGTGCGCTCTTTGCCGTCCATGGGGATGCCCCGTGTGCGGTGACTCCCTTAAAAGTAAACACTGTGGAAAATACAGCGTTCCCTCCTATTCCATAACCCGTTGCAAGCCCACTTGAGTTGTGGTTATCAATTACCGCATCCACATCATCGAACAAACCGGCCCTCACCATATAAGGCCTGCTGATAAGAGTCTCCTCTGCCGGAGAACCAAAGACTTTTATGGTTCCCTCAATGCCGTATTTCTCTAAGGCCTGCTTTACGGCTATAGCTGCTGCAGCAGCTGCCGTACACATTGTGTTGTGTCCGCAGCCATGGCCGGGAGCTCCGTCTATGAGAGGGTCTTTTTCAGGGACTCTTCCTTTCTGAGAAAGCATGGGCAGTGCATCGAACTCTCCCAGTATGCCAATAACAGGAGTTCCCGCTCCGTAAGAAGCGACAAAACAGGTAGGCATTCCCGCCAGTCCGCGCTCCACCGTAAATCCGGCCTCCTCCAGAGTATCGGCCAGTAATTTCGATGACTTGAACTCCTGCATTCCAAGCTCCGCATAAGACCATATGGCATCTGATATCTTCCCGAATTTCTCGATTGTTTCAGTCTGACCCAGCCATTCCAAAGCGAAACTTTTTTCTTTTTGTTTTTTTGCCGCTGCAAAGACATTGGAATCCATTCCTGTGAAAAAAAGCACTAAGGCAAAAAAAACCATAAACTTACGTCGATTTGACCGCATTATATATTCCTCCATTTTTTTTAAATTCCATTCCCCGGATAAGACATTTCCTTCATGGCTTATATTTTGTCTTTACTCACTGGCCTTTTTTACATACAGCCGGTTCGAGTTGAATACTAAAGTTATATCAAGCCTGTTATATAAGTCAAGGATTTCAATTGTTTCGAAATCATCTCCATTGGGGAAAAAACAGACTATTTTAAAAGTTCAATTTTTTCCAAAAAGACTTCATCCGA
Source organism: Candidatus Aminicenantota bacterium (assembly GCA_021162615.1). Classification (GTDB taxonomy): domain Bacteria; phylum Acidobacteriota; class Aminicenantia; order Aminicenantales; family Aminicenantaceae; genus WJMT01. The sequence goes on along the minus strand of JAGGYH010000005.1, from coordinate 6,116 downwards.
ACTTTTTATTTCGATGTTATTGCCCCTGGCATTTAATTTTATATCCTTAGGTATTTCTATTTTGAATGTTTGATAGGTCCCAGCCAACCTCTCCTTTAATAGGACATTCCCATTGAGTTCAAGGGATAGGTCGACGGGCTTATCAGAAATCTTTTTCAGATGAAGGGAAATATATCTTTTTGACTTCAAATACTGATAGGTATAACAATAGCTAAATTTGACCGCTTCTTTTTCTTCACCTATGACTGCTATGATCCCATTATTGAGAACATCCAGTTCACTCAATAATCCGTTATTTTTTGCTTTTCTGAATCCTTCGACTATATCCGCCCACGTTTCATTGGCTTCTTTTATCAGCTTTGCTTTTTCCTTCCAGTTTATTTTCCCGAATATCAAAAGCGACCTGTGGAAGACAATGATCCTTATTCCGTTATCCCTCAGATAACCTAATACCGCTTTATCGTTTATATCTTCCGGAATACTCTTTACAGGATGAAAATACTGATTCTTGTATATTTTCAATGGATCAAAGACCCCAACCCCGTAAAAACCATTATAGACATGCTTATCATGATATATGGTATATAAGGAAAAGATTTTATTGTCTCCAAAACCTCTGAAATGAGGGAGCTCCAAGACGCCGTAATAATCCGGATATTTCTCTAACTGTCTGTACAGGTTTTTTTCTGCGCTATTGTGTTCACGGATCCTTCCGGTCTCAAGAGGAGGAGGAAAATTTTCAAAAAGGACTAAAAACCCAAGAAACAAAACAAGGAATGTTCCTGCTCCTGACTTTTTCCTTGCTTTGATAAACGCCTGGAAACCCATAAAAATCAATAGAATCCAAAACGCAATAAAATAATACTTGAACTTAAATCCGCGCAGTCGGGTCAGGCGCGCAACCACTAGAGATACCAGGTAGAAGAAATTTGTTTTTAAAGGGATATACTCAAAAAGACTTCTGAAACAGCTCAAAAACACAAAGACAGTGCTGCTGAGCACGAATCTTTCTTTTAATGCCATTTTTTTCCATAAAAGGATTGTATTCACAATAAAAACAAGAAGCATAAAGATAAAGAGAATATCAAGGAGTTCCCTTGTCTTTTGTAAAGTGATCCCCCTATAAAAAGTTACAAACACAGGTCCTGTTAAGAGAACAAGCAGTAAAAAACTGAGGGCTTTTTCCAATATTTTCTTTGTCTTTGAGTAAAAGAAGAAGAAAATAAAAAAAGATGCCGCAAACCCCAGGAAGAGAGGCGTTGAGTGCCCCCGGAGAAATTTAAATGTCAACGGGAACCATGTGGAATAAAAATCCCAGGAACGAAGAAGTGTTCTGCTGCTGAACGCAACCTTCTCATAAGAAATATCCAGGGGATTTGTTATATATGGAGAAAATACAGCAAATATAAAGATACCCAGCAAAATCAATCCTGCGGTCAATTCAAGTAAGACCTTAAATGTTATTTTCCTTTTGATAATGATAAATATCGCGAACAAAACAACAGATAAAATAGACGTCAGGAAAAATAAAGTGATAGAGAATAATGCCTGTAAAAATAAAAACAAATAAAACAAAAACGCATCCCTGCGTTTGAATGTCTTCGCATACCTCATGAGAAATAAAAACGCATATATCGAAAAAAAGAAAAACAAAAGATGAGGATGAGGAAAATTTATCTGCCTCAAAGGAAGCAAAATATAAACAGCCCCTCCTGTGAGTGAAAGTATTTCATTATCAACAAACTCCCTTATGAAAAAATATGCGGCTGTCCCGCCAAATACAAGAGAAATAAACAAAAGCAAATTATAGAGAAAATAAATATTTTTTATCCCCATTAAATAAAAGGGCAGGAGAACAATACTCTGGCCTATGAAATTCACACCAGCAGTCAGTGTAAAAGAATACGGGAAATAAATGGGAAAATGATAGATATCAGAAAAAGAAAGGTGTGACATGGCCTTCATGTTGTGCATCATAATCCCGATAGCGATATTATTGTCACCGTTGTTGGGAAGGATGATCTCTTCAAAAAATCCTGGAACAAGAAAATAAACAGAAATAAGGGAAACCAAGATAAACAGAATCAGTGGTTTTAACAGGCTGTTTTTCATTTTTAACTTCATCTGTCTATTCCAGATATTTTATCCCTTTTTCCGGAAGCAGAAGAGAAATTTTTCACCTGCAAGGGCTTCAGCCACCATGCAACAGCCCCAAGCAGGCCTCCAAACACAAAAAAGTTTAAAAAAACCAGAAAAGCATAGCTTACAGCCAATTCAGGATTAAAGCCAAGCAGCGAGAAAAAAAAGATAAGTACCGCATCCCTTGTCCCAAGACCTGATATGGATAAAGGTATCAAACTGATTAAATTAGAAACTCCCATTATAAGAGTGATGTTGAGAAAATCTATGGATATATCCAAAGAATTCAAAAGAAGATAGCACTGGAAGAAAAAAAGAAGATAGCTTAGACACGTAAGTAAGAAAGTCAAAATGAGTCCTGTATTTACTAATTCGTTAATGCCATCATAAAAATCATTGAAACTGTTCTTTATCCTGTCTTCATGTTTCTTTATAAGAGCTATTCGATACAACAAACCTACAGGCTTTTTCATGATTCTTCTGTTCAAAAGTAACAATGGAAGCAAAACAATCAGAATGAGTATAATCAAATATGTTAAAGTAAGCTTTCCCAGAACATTGAATTTCCATAATCCGAAAGTCCCGACCAACAACAGAACATACATATCAAACATCCTGTCCACAAGAACACTCGACATCCCTCTGCTGACCGATACGCCTTTGTCCTGCTTGACGTAAAAAGCCTTTATGAATTCACCTAAACGCCCAGGGGTTATGAAGCCGAAATACAGGCTGCTCATATATACCATATATGTCCCGGATAAATGATACGATATCCCCTGTCTCTTCAAAAGAAAATTCCATCTGAGTGACTTGATAAACAGCAGGGGGAACACAAGCGCAAGAGCGCATACAAAAAAGAAGATTTTTATCTGTGAAAGGACACGGATCAGCTCCCCCAGGTCTATTTTCCACAAAATGACCACAAAAATGATTATCCCCAGGAATTTTAAATATTTCTTGATATTCATGTTCGCAACCCGGATTTTTCAATATAATCTATTTCAGCCTATACTTCAAAGGGATAATTGACCCGGGGTGAAATCCAGGTTAATAGAAAAGCAAAGAGTGATTGAAAATTATTTCAGAAGATCATATATAGGCATAGGTTTGATCAAGCATTTGGTGGAAAGTGTTTTTCCGCTGAGCTGGAGGGTCACAACATATTCTCCTGGTTTCACCCATTCGCCAGGGTTGGGCCTGGAATCTTCTTCTGATCTTTTTTCCGGTTCCTTCCGCATATCCCAAATCACTTTGTTGAGACCGGCCTCTGTCTTTCCTTTGAGTTCTCTGATCTTTTCTCCATAGGGATCTGAAATGGTGATCGAAGCATCTTCCTCTGTTGTGTCTTTGACATAATAGTATATTTTTACTCCCACATGTTCGTTGGGGGCAGTGAACTGCCTCTGTCCGTATACCTGTCCTCGGGGTATATAGTGCCATTGGATCTCATCTTGGATTTGAAAAAGATGCATGTTTTTGTTGAGTATTTCTTTATTGAGCTGCTGGAGTGGAGAAATATCGGTGACATAGATCCCCCGGCCATGGGTCGCCACAACAAGTTCGTTTTCTCTGGGATGGATGACCAGGTCATGCACAGAATTGGTGGGCATGTTGTTTTTCAGGCTCATCCAATTCTTTCCCCCATCTATAGTGACACAGACCTCAAAATCTTTCCCCAAAAATAAAAGATCGGGATTTCTGTGGTCTTCCACAATAACATAGATAATTCCCTTGGAAATATTTCCCATTACTGGAGTCCAATTTTTACCAAAGTCATTGGTGCGAAAGATAAAAGGCCTAAAGTCATCTCTTTGAAAACCTGTTTTTACCACATAGGCCCGTCCGGGTTCAAAATGAGAAGCAAAAACACGGCTCACATAATATTCTTCAGGAGCCCCAGCTTCTTTAAGATAAGAGGTCACATCTTCCCAACGGCCGCCATGATCCAAAGTCACCTGGACTTTCCCATCGTCTGTTCCTGCCCAAATCACACCTGCTTGTTTGGGCGATTCTGAGATTGTGGTGAGGGTGCAGAATTCAATATTGCCATCCAGTTTTTCAGGATCTTTGGTGGTGAGGTCAGGACTTATTTTTTGCCAAGTGTTTCCTCTATCCAGCGATCTGAGGAGAAACTGTGATCCCATGTAGATGATGCGGGGATTATGGGGAGAAATATGGATAGGAGCAGTCCAGTGAAATCTGAATTCGGGTTCCCCTTTTTCAGCATTGGGTTTGATCCGGACTCTATATCCCTGTTTTTGGTCCACACGCTGAAGGGATCCTAATTGGTATTCATTATAAAGCCAGCGGCTGTTTTCTGGGTCCACTTTGTTATACATCCCGTCTCCCCCGCCTACTGACTGCCAGTCATTTCTGTTGATTTCTCCATAGATACTGTTGCTGGGAATCTTTATGGATCCATTATCTTGAGTCCCTCCGTATATATTGTAAGGCTGTTCCATGTCCACGCCCACCGCATAGTATTGGGCAATGGGCAGATTTTCGAAAACATCCCAGGTTTGACCTCGATCGTAAGAGACAGCCAGACCTCCGTCGTTGCCTGACCATATATGATTGGAATTCTCCGGATCGATCCAGAGAGCATGGTGATCCACATGGACTCCCTTTGCCAGGTTTTCAATCCCCTCTTTTCCCCATGTTCGACCTCCATCTTCAGACCTGAGAAAAGGAGTGCTTGGCAGATATACCACATCAGGATCATTTGGATCGATATAAATCACCCCATACCATTTACCGCCCCAAAGATTGAGGTCATCCGGACTCATCTTCTCCCAAGTTTTCCCCCCATTTTTTGAGCGATAGACCTGTCTTCCTATTTTGCGCTTTTCAGGTTTCCTTCCTTGCCTTTTATCTCTATCTGCTTCTTCCTTTGTGGGAGGCCGGAGATTGCTGTTCTCAATGGAAGTATAAATGATTTCAGGATTTTTGGGATACACAGCGATTCCTATGCGGCCTATTTTTCCGGAAGGCAGGCCGTTTTCCAATCTTTCCCAGCTGCTTCCGGCATCTGAGCTTTTATAAATGCCACTGAGAGGTCCACCTTCTTTAAAATCCCACGGGATCCTGCTTTTATCATAAGTAGCCGCATAAACAATATCTGGATTCTTTGGATCCAGGACAACATCCACCACTCCTACTTTTTCACTTATAAAAAGCGATTTTTCCCATGTTTTTCCTCCATCTGCAGTCTTGTAAAGGCCTCTTTCAGGATTAAAGGAGAAGTGATATCCCACTGCAGCTGCATAGACTACATCCGGATTTTCGGGATGGATGGCGATCCTTCCGATGTGGGCGGTGTTTTTCAGACCCATATGCTTCCAGGTCTTTCCTCCATCTTCGGATTTATACACTCCATCTCCCAGCAGAGAAAGCCTGCCTGAAGCCGGAGTCCCTGTACCCACCCAAAGGATAGATGGATCAGACTGAGACACAGCCATATCTCCGGTGGCTATGGTGTTTTGATGGTCAAAAATGGGTTCAAATGTAGTGCCGTTATTAGAGGTCTTCCAAATGCCTCCGCTGGCAGTGACAATGTAGAAGGTGAATTCCTCTTCAGGATGAGAAAGAATCCTGAGTATTCGGCCTCCCTGATTAGCGGGTCCTAAAGACCGGTACTGAAAGAGGGATAAAAGCTTTGAATTAAACATGTCCTGCTGTGAAAAAACAGGAAAAGCAACCAATAAAATTAAAAGACTTGAAATCCAGAGATGCCTTTTTTCCATCTTAACTCCTTTTTTCTTTTTGTATGACCCTGTTTAAATCTGAGAAATTTTTTCTTTCATTCATTCTCCCCCGAGAATTTTTTTCGGCTTTGAAACACACACTGCATTATACTGAATACGATTTTTAAAATTCAAACCATTTTTCAAGTTTCTGTGCTTACAAAGTCCGGAGACAGGATGGATTTCATGTACTTGTTTTTTCTTTGTTTTATACTATAATATCTATTGTAT
>JAGGYH010000130.1 GCA_021162615.1 Candidatus Aminicenantota bacterium | reverse complement strand
CATAAAAAAATAGCGATGTTTATATTATTCATTTTGTTTCAGCGATATACAAGATTTTATCAAGAAGCAATCTCTGCACATTTTTCTTGTTATGATTTTTATTTTCAATCGCCATTTTTTTACCTTTGAGGCGAGCCGATCTTACTGCATCTGCTTTATTACAAGGCATTCGCAGTGAAGGACCACACCTTCATGCCTTGTGCCTCGCATCTGCAGCAGGCTTGACTCGTGAATAATCCAGGTTAGGAATCTTGAAGTAATATATGGGAAAAAACCTTTGTGTCCCCAATCATGTTGTCTATGACGCAGTATTCATCGGGATGGTGGGCTGTTTCTTCTATTTTAGACCAGCAGGCAACTTGATAACCGGATTTCCGTAAAAAGGCGGCAGCAGTCCTCACTGCTATCCCAGTAGGCTTTGCTTTTTTCCCGTATATGGCTTTGACCGCATTCTGCAAAGCCTGAACCACAGGAGCTTTAGGAGATGTTTCTGCGTGGGAAGAATCCCTCTGAACGTCTTCCAGTATAATATGGACACGGTATTTTTTTTCTGTTTTTTTGGCCATTTTTTGGATTTCTTTTTTGACCATATCTATGTTGTGCTCAGGAATGAGACGGCAGTCCATATAAAAAATATCCTCTCCGGGAATAGTGTTTATATTGGGCACATTTGCTTCTTTTTTGGTGGGTTCAAATGTTGATATCGGGGGAGAATAGGTAGAATTTTTTTCAGAAAAGATCTTATAAAGTCGTGTGAGTTCTGTTATGAGAAAGGCTGTTGCCTTAAGACTGTTTATCCCTTTTTCAGGAGTGGAGCCTTGAGTCTGTTTGCCCAAGGTCTTTATCTTTAACCAGTATATGCTTTTTTCTGCAATGTCGATCATTGTCCCGTATTTGTTTCCCACACCCGGGACAATGATCAAATCCTGCTTTTTGAAAGGATTGGAGATCTTCATTACGTATTCGATCCCCTTTTTATTGCCTGTTTCTTCATCAGAAACAAAGATTAAGCCCACATCATATTTTGGGTTTATGCCTTCTTGTTGGAACGCTTTCAATGCGTATATGGAAGCCAGCAGATCCTGTTGATTATCTTCCAGCCCTCTGCCGTATATTTTTCCGGCTTCGACATAGGCTTTGAAAGGATCCCCTTTCCACAGGGCAAGTTCGCCGGGCGGGACAACATCCATATGAGTCATCATCCATATGGTTTTCGAAGAGTTTTCTCCTTTATAAAGGGCGATTATATTGGGCCTATAAGAGGAAGTAGCGTCTATGTCCGGGGCTTTGATGACCTTTACATCCTTGAATTCAATGTTTTTCAAAATGTCTAAAATCATCTCGGCTTTTTTTGCTTCTCCCTCACCACCATTAACAGGAGATATGGCGGGAAGCGAGCTCAACTTGATCTGTATATCGACCATTTCATTACGGTATGAATCTATTCTTCTTGCGATTTTTTCCAGTTCAGTCATGTTTTTTCTAATGCTCCAAATAATAGCACCCCTTTATTAAAGAAGCAAGACAAGCAGGATGGCTTCCTTATCCAAGGGAGATGAAAACCTCCTTGATGAAAAGTCTTTTTCCGGTTCCGGCCAGCTTGACATTTAGGGCGTGAGAGACTACATTTAGCCAAAATGAAGATAGGTATAGATTTGAGGCCTTTTCTTAGATTTGAAACTGGGGTTGGCACATACATCAAAAACTTGATATTTTCTCTGTCCGATAGAGATATGGAAAATGATTATTATCTTTTCTCATCTTCCTTAAAGCAAAGATTTTCGCCTTCTAAAATTCCTATTTTCAATAAAATGCATTTTCGTGATTTTCATTGGCCGGTGAAGCTGTTGAATTTTGCATGGTACAGGTTGGGATGGCCAACTATAGATGCCTTTTTTAAGACAAGGCTTGACCTTACTCACTCTCCGACTCCTTTGATTTGTCCCACAAATGGCAAAGCCATCGTAACCGTCCATGACCTTTTTTTTATGGATTTCCCTTATATGGCAAACAGGGAAGCCAGGAAGTTTTTTTTGAAAAATATCCACCGGTCCCTTCAGTTGTCACATGGAGTCATAGCGGTCTCACATTTCATTAAAAAACAACTCCTGGAAAGATTTCAGATAGATGAGGAAAAAGTTAAGGTGATTTATCACGGAGTGGACCAGGAATTCAGTTCGGATATCTCTTTGGAGGAGATAAAGAATTTTCGTGCGTCTCATTCTCTGCCTTCAAGAAGTATCGTGTTTGTTGGGGCCATGGAACCAAGAAAGAATCTATTAAATCTTGTGAAAGCCTTTCGCATCGTTCATAGTAAGGAGCCGGATGTATCCCTTGTCATTGCGGGCAGAAGGGGAAGTGCCTATCCTTTATTGAAAAAGAACATAGATAAAAACAGGCTGCATGCCCGGGTAAAAATCCTGGATTATCTTTCTTCACGGGACCTCAAACGTCTGTACAGGGCCGGTACACTTTTCGTATTTCCTTCTTTGTGTGAAGGTTTCGGGCTTCCCCTTCTCGAAGCCATGGCCAGCGGGATGCCGATTGCTGCGTCTGAGAGGACAGCCCTGCCTGAAATCGCAGGAAATGCGGCTCTCTATTTCGATCCTGAAAAGCCGGAAGAAATAGCCTTCAGGATTTTAGAGCTGCTTGGCGACGGGGACCTCAGAAGGAAATATATTGAGTCAGGCAGAAAAAGGGCAAAGGAATTCGAATGGGGAAAAACAGCGGAAAGCACCTTGGATTTTTACCGTAGCGTCGTATATAGAGGGGAATAAAAGAAAGAGTGGGAGGTGCGAAAAAGAGATTGAGAATAGCGGTCGATTGTTATGAAGTCACTAAAGAACTGACCGGTGTAGGACGGGTCATACACAATATATTGCTTTCCTTGTGCAGAGAGCAAGGCAGATATGAATTTCATGTTTTTTCCCGCCAGGAAGTCAAAGATTATTCGAAATGCAGGAATATAAAGCAGTATGTGCTCCCTGAGGATAAAGGGTATTTCAGATGGCAGAACGGTTCTTTTTTTAGGGGGGTCAAAGAGTGTCACCCGGAGCTTCTCATAGCCCCGAATTACACTCTTCCTTTTTTCGTCAGAACAAAGTCAATTGTTTTTGAGCATGATGTGTCGTTCGCATCGCATCCGGAGTGGTTTCCAAAAAAAGAGGTATTGAAAAGGAAGTATTTTGTAAAAAGGAGTCTTCGTAAGGCCTCCTTGATTTTAACCTTATCTGAAGTGTCCAAACAGGAGATAATAAGACACTACTCTGTATCTCCCGGTAAAATCAAGGTTCTTTATCTGGGAGCGGGAGAGAATTTCATGCCGGCTGCAGAAACAGAGGTTTCGAGATGGAAAGAGAAAAAAGGGATAAAAGGCCGTAAGGTCATAGGATTTCTGGGTTCGATTTTTAATAGGAGGAATGTTCCTCACTTGGTAGAGGCTGTGAGGCATTTAAGGACAGAATTCCCTGAAATAATGCTCTACATAGTGGGAAAAGACCTGACCTATCCCCCTCAAAATATGAGACGGATCTTAAATGAGGAATGGATTCTCTGGGAAGAAAGCATTCAAGAGTCCGAACTTCCGCTCTATTTCTCTTCTTTGGATGTTTTTGCTTACCTTTCTGAGTATGAAGGTTTCGGGCTTCCGCCTCTTGAAGCTCTCTCCTGCGGCACGGTCCCTGTTTTACTGAAGAAAGGCGCCTTGGCAGAGGTTTACTCAGAGTTTTCTCTTATGGCTGAGAATCCGGATGAGGAGGAGATCCAATATCATTTAAAGAGGGCGCTGAAAGATCAGGACAGGATGGATACCCTTATGCGCGCCTTCAAGAAGAAGAGATCGTATTTTTCGTGGGGCCGGGTTGCCGGAGAATTCAGTGCGGCTATGGATGAGGTGCTGCATGGAAAGTAGTCGGCATAGGGATTATTCTCCCCAAAAGAATGAAGTGGTTTTGTCAGTCATACTGGTTAACCGCAACGGGAAGGGCTGTATTGAAGACTGCCTTGATTCAATAAAGAAAAATTTGGAAGGCATAAAAAGCGAGATTATTGTGATCGATAACCATTCGACTGACGGAAGTGTGGATATTTTACAAAAAAAATATCCCTCTATCCGTCTGCTGCGCAACCATGAGAATGCGGGGTTTTCAAGAGCGAACAATCAGGGTTTAAAAGCCAGCAGGGGACTTTATGTGCTCATTATTAACACAGATACATTGGTGTATCCGAATTCTATAAAAAAAATGATAGAAGAGATGCAGAAGCATCCTGATAGAGGAGGAGTTGGGCCGGCTTTACTTACAGGGAAAAATGATTATCAAGTGTCATTCGGGGGGAAGGTCAATTTTTTTTCTGAGGCAGCCAAAAAAACATTTTTGAACCGAATATACAGTAACAGGCTTAGAAAGAACAGGGAAAAAAGATATGTCGAATGGTTGAGTGCCGCATGTTTTTTGACCCGAAAGGATATTCTTGAGAGAACAGGGATGTTCGATGAACAATTCTTTCTGTATTTCGAGGACATAGACCTCTGTATGAGAATTAGAGAAAAAGGATGGAAGCTGGTCTATTTGCCTGAGGCCAGGGTATTCCATACAGGGGGAGCGAGCACAAGGCAGAGCAAGCTGAACAGCCGGTTTCATTACAGAAAGAGTCAGCTTTATTTTTATAAAAAACACTGCAGCCCTTTTTCTCTTTTTCTTCTAAAAGTCTTTCTGAGTATCGAATTTGTTTTTGTTCTTCTGCTGGGTTTTTTTAAAAAGAGCAGTGTCCTGAAAGACAGAATCAGATTTTTCGGGTTATTGGGAAAACAGGGATGAGAAAAATTAAAGTCCTGGAAGTCATAGACAAAACATTTCTTGGAGGAGGCCAGAAAAACCTCCTCAGCCTGGCTGAAAATCTGGATAAAGACAGGTTTGAGATTTCTGTTTGTTCCAACCCCGAAGGGCATCTGGTGGATGAAGTAAAAAGAAGTAATATCCCCCATTTTCCGGTATCAATGAGCAAGTGCTTCAGGAGGGAGCCCGTAAGAGCCATTGAGGCGCTGCTGATAAAACACGGATTTGACATCATACACACTCACGGAGGGGTAGCGGGTTTTTACGGGAGATGGGCTGCACGAAAACACAGAGATTTAGCTGTTATTCATACTCTGCATGGAGTCCATTATCTCTACTACAGGAATATTTTTCTTAAGTATGCATATATATGGTTGGAAAGATTTTTTTCAAGGTTTACCCATGCGGTCATATTTGTTTCCCGCGCAGACAGGGAAAAAGGCAAAAAATTAAGGCTGGCATCCAGTGAAAAAATAAAACTCATAGAAAACGGGATTGATTTTTCAACATTCAAACGCACAGGAATGAAAGAGAGCGCTGGTGATGAGATCAGGAAGGACCCCGTGATAGGGACCATAGCCAGGCTTCACCGGCAGAAAAACATACCTCTTCTGCTTTCAGCAGGCGTAAAAATAAAAAAGCATTGTCCGGGAGTGAAAATTTTTGTGGTAGGAGGGGGGCCGCTTCAGGAAAAATTAGAGAGGCTGAATAAAAAGCTGGGGACAGCTGATATCGTTTTTTTTCTTGGAGAAAGAGAAGATGCGGCTGAGCTCATGTCTGGGTTCGATATCTTTGTCCTTCCTTCTTTGTGGGAGGGGCTTCCGTATGTATTGCTGGAGGCCGCGGCACTTGAAAGACCTGTCATAGCGACAGATGTGGATGGAATAAAAGAGATGATAGAGAACGATAGGACCGGTATGCTTGTCCCCCCGGATAAACCGGATGAACTGGCGGGCGCCGCCTTAAAGCTCTTGAACAACAGGCCTCTTGCACAAAAATTCGGTTCTGATTTGTGCAGGAGTCTCAAAGAGAGGTACTCAATCTCAATAATGGTCAATAAGATTCAAAATCTTTATGTAGAATTATTCCGGGAAATGGAAAAACGCTGAAGCCTAATGAGGGCATCAGATTCGTTGACAATCTTATGGACCCTACTTATAATCAATTTCAATGGATAACATCAAAGTCGCTTTAATTCATGATTGGCTTACCGGGAGAAGAGGGGGGGAAAAGGTCCTGGAAGTTTTATCAGAATTGTTTCCTGAGGCTCCCATTTTTACTCTTTTTCATTTTTCTGGAAGCCAGATAAAGAACATCGAAGCGAAAAAAATCATCACGAGTTTTATCCAGGGAATGCCTTTTAAAAAGAAGAGGTACAGGTCTTATCTCCCTCTGTTTCCACTTGCAGCAGAGCTTTTTAACCTTCAAGATTATGATCTGGTTCTTTCGAGTTCTCACTGTGTCGCTAAAGGAGTCATCCCCAGGCCTGGTTCTCTGCATATCAGTTATATTCATTCTCCCATGAGATATGCATGGAACCAGTATTTTTCTTATTTCTCTAGACAGAGATTGAATATTATTTCAAGAATTTTGATTCCTCCTGTGATCCATTGGCTGAGAGTCTGGGATGAATCATCTTCCCGGAGAGTTGATCACTTCATTGCTAACTCAAAAACTGTAGCTGATAGAATACACACGTATTATCGAAGAACAGCGGATGTGATCAATCCCCCGGTCGATGTTCATTTTTTCAGGCCGGGAAAACAGGCGGATCATTATTATCTTATTGTTTCCGCTCTTGTTCCATATAAAAGAATTGACCTCGCCATAGAAGCGTTTAACAGAACAGGAGATACGCTGAAAATTGTTGGGACCGGGCCGGACTTTAAAAGGCTGAAAAAAGAGGCAAAGAGGAATGTGATATTTCTTGGTTCTCTCCATTCAGAGGACCTTCTCAAAGTGTATCAAGGAGCCCGGGCCCTCATTATGCCGGGGGAAGAGGATTTCGGAATCAATTCACTGGAATCCCAGGCATGCGGTGTTCCTGTTATAGCTTTTGGCCGCGGTGGGGCTGCAGAAACAGTCATATCCGGATCAAGCGGTTTGTTTTTTAGAAAATTAAGTGCAAACAGCCTCATAAGTGCTCTTGACAAGTCTAAGAAGTTACCATTTAATAAAACTGAAATAAGAAAGAATGCCTTGAGATACTCAAGGGAAAAATTCAAAGAAAGGATTTTTTCTTTTATCAAAGAGAAATGGAATGAATTTCAAGATAGAAAATGATAAAGAAGTATAGGACCAAACTCATCAGTCTTTATATCCTCAGTGATATTATCGGGATATTGATATCTTATTTTTATTCTTATGGGTTCCGTTTTTACGGATATATCATTCCTGTAAATCCCGAAAAAGGCATTCCATCCATAAAATCGTATGTGTTTATCTTTCCCGTTTTTCTTGTTATTCATATGTCCCTGTTTTTCTTTCAGGGGTTTTACAGGACACGCCTGAAAAGGACCGGAATCGAAGATTTTTTCCTTATCACGTTGAACACGATTTTTACCATCATTGTTGTCATGGGATTCTTGAATTACCTCAATGCATACAGCGGGGGGCCGGCACCCTTGTTTAAGATCGACTTCAAGCTTTCCCATGCTTTTTTAGGGATTTATTTTATTAGCGTTATATTTGTCCTCTCTTTTTTAAGAAACCAGATATATTATTTTATGAAAAGGCGGTATGCCAGGGGATTGGATCTCCAGAGCGTTGTGATTGTCGGTGCTGGAAAGATGGGAAGAGCCATTGCCCAGAAACTGGTTAAATACAAGGACCTGGGATTTGAGGTGAAAGGATTTCTGGATGATGAAATGAAAAAAGGGGAAATCATCCCTGAGGGAGAGGGCTTCAGGGTTTTAGGACCCATCAGGGACCTGGCGGATGTGATCGAGGGAAAAAATATTTCAGATGTCTATGTGGCCCTTGATTTGAATAATTATCCGAAAATCATCGAAATACTTAAGATAGTCAATAAATATGTGGTCAATGTCAGGTTGATACCGGACATGTTCCAGCTTTTGACATTAAAAGCCAGGATAGAGGATCTGGATGGGTTTCCTGTCATAAGTATAGATGAGCCTCCGATGAGAGGATTCATGCTTTTTGTGAAAAGAACGATAGATGTCTTAGCATCATTCATTCTGCTGGTTTTGCTGACTCCCCTGTTGGCCCTCACAGCTCTTATAATCAGGCTGGATTCAAAAGGCCCTATCCTGTTCCATCAGGAAAGAGTGGGCCTGGACGGCAGGAAATTTATGATGCATAAATTCAGAACGATGATCTCAGGTGCAGAGAGGAAAACAGGTCCGGTCATGAGTAAGCCAGGTGATCCAAGAGTAACCGGAATCGGAAGGTATTTAAGGAAATTCAGTATAGACGAGCTTCCTCAGATAGTAAATGTATTGCTGGGTGAGATGAGCCTCATAGGACCCAGGCCCGAGAGAGAAGTGTTTGTGGAAAAATTCCGGGAGAAGATGCCTAAATATATGTTAAGGCATAAGGTCAAATCGGGGATGACGGGATGGGCTCAGGTCCATGGATTAAGGCAGAATACTGATTTTGAAAAACGGCTTGAATATGATTTTTATTACATTCAAAACTGGTCATTACTTCTTGATTTAAAAATTCTATGGAAGACAGTCCGCAGAGGATTTATAGATAGAAGAGCTTGATATTTTGTCAAGCTTAATGTGTTTGTTTTCTGTTTTGGCATTCGGCCTTGTCAAGCCATTTCAAACCAATGATTGTGTAATGGATTCCGGATAAGACAGTCATTATCAAAGTAAGAATAAAGAGGAACAGCAAGAGATAACTTTCCTTGTTTATCATATTGAGAAAGAGGACAGATAGAGGGGTTGTCATCTGAAGCGCTGTGCTTGCTTTGCCGGTTACAGTAGGAGGGAATTTTTTTTGGCCTATAAGTTTAAAAGCCGCCCAAGCACCGAGAAGGATATATATGTCACGGCCTATAACGGCTGCTGTCAACCAGACCGGGATTGAATTCGGATGACTGATCGAAGGGAGAGAAAGAGCAATAAAGGATGTTGTCATTAAGACTTTGTCTCCCAAAGGATCAAGCAAGGCTCCAAGATTTGATTTCTGCTTGAACATCCTTGCTGCAGCTCCGTCAAAAAAATCAGTAGAGATAGCAATGAGAAAGGTTATGAAGGCCGCCTGTGTTTTTTTTGATAGAATTAAGTATAAGAGTACAGGGCTCAAAATAAGGCGGGATAGGGATATGATATTGGGGATCGTAATGATGGCATCTTTGCGCTTTTTTTTTGCTTTTTCAATCAATTTTAGATATGTTTTTATTTAACCTGGGTCATTTGATCAGCGAGAGAAGTATATTAATTGCTTTGAGAGCTTCTTGACCTGATACCGGATCTTCAGGATTGAAGTTTCTCCCCATGGATGTATTGAGGACTCCGTATGACACAGCCATAATAATGGGCCTGTAATAAAAATTGTTCGGAGGGACATCCGATAGATCTATTGATTGAGGCGGGATTTGCTGGATGAGAGTGTATCTGTTTTGTTTGAGGTAGTTGATGAGCCGGTAAATGATTTCCGCCAGTTGAGCTCTGGTGACGATTTTTTTTGGTTTGAAAGTATGGTTGGGATAGATATCAAGGATGTCCATGGATGTCAGCTTTAGGATATACTCTGAAGCCCAAGAGGTTGAAATATCAATGATTATAGGCGGTTCTTTGTTTGGAGCCTGGAGATGCTTCTGGAATTCTATCCCTAAGATGGCAGCCATGTCTTCTCTGGTTATGGCCTCCCGGGAAGGAATGGAGCTGTATTGGCTGGGCAGTTCAAAGATTCCGAGCCTGTTTTTAAGCTGTTCGATACGTTTTTCTATGTCCGGGTCTTCAGGTTCCCGTTTTTCTAGTTCTTTATACGCCTCATAGCTTTTTTTAAACTCTTCATTCTGGAAGAGGGCTTCCGCATAGGATTTGAGGAACTGTATGTTTTCAGGTTGGGAAGACTGTAAGATTTTTAAATGAATGATGGCTCTTTCATATTTGTTCTGTTCCAGATAGATATTGGCGAGAGCGGTGTGAGCTTGTATGGATTCAGGGGAATAATACAGAGCCTTAAGATATGTTTTTTCACCGGCTGAAATATCTCCTTGTTTCATAAGAGTCTGTGCTGTCTGAAGAATATTTTTTGTTTTATCTGCTTTGATTTCTTCGTATCTGGGTTTTGCCCAGGTATTTTCGGGTTCTTTTTTCAACACTTCCCTGTATTCCAGGAACGCAAGGTCGTCTCTCATGGTTTTTTGGTAAAGCTGGGCTAATCCGAGGTGAGAGATGGTGATTTCCGGATTTTTTTCAATGGCTGTTTTAAAGTAGTGTTCCGCGGATTGGAAGTCGTTTAATAAATAATAAGAATAGGCCGTAACTATATAGTAAAAAGGATTTTCCGGGCTGAGTTTTGAAATTTGGCTCAGAGCCCTTCTGCCGTTTCCATTTCTGATCTCATCCCAAGCCTCTTCAATGATTATTCTTTCGTCAAGTGATAGTCCGGATACCTGAGACTGTGGGAGATTTCCGGTGTATATTCGGGGGCTTGGTATTTGTTCGATCTGGCAGGACCACATAAGAAATAGAATACACAGAGAAACAAAAATTTTCTTTTTCACCACTTTTTTTCTCCTTTGTGCATAAAGGGTAAAAAGCTTATCATCTTTTCGGGTTCAGCTAAAATTTTTAACAAATAACTATCACTGTTTTCTCTCTTTTTTAACACAATTGACCATTTAGGAAAAGAACGAATTAAATTTTTTCTGGATATAGGGATACAAAGATCAAATGTTTCAAAGTCTTTGAAAACAACAGAGCTGATTTTTTGTTTGAGGCTTTTAATCCCCATCTCATATTTGGCAGAAATGTATACAGAATCTTCATTCAAGTCATTGTTCTTTTTTAAAATTTCTTCTCTGTTATCCAGAAGATCGGTTTTATTATACACTTTAATGACGGGAATATCTTGCACTCCGATTTCAGATAAGGTTTTTTCCACGGCCTTTATTTGGTTGATTGACCGGTCTGATATAAAATCAATCACATGGCATATGCAGTCAGCTTCCTTTACTTCCTCTAGAGTGGCCTGGAATGCCGTTCTTAGCTCAACGGGGAGGTTTCGAATAAAACCTACGGTATCGCTTAAAAAGAAAAAACTTCCGTCCGGAAGGTTTACACGGCGGATTACAGGGTCAAGTGTGGCAAAAAGCTGGGAGGAAACAAATTTATTCTCTTTGGTGAGAGTGTTAAACAAGGTTGATTTCCCCGCATTGGTATAGCCTACGATAGACACCAAAGGGACAGGTCCTCTTCCCCGTTTTTTTCTTTGGTTCAAGCGGCGGTTTTGAATTTTACGGATGTCTTTTCTTATTTTTGATATTCTGTCCTGTATTCTGCGGCGGTCCTCTTCAAGTTTTTTTTCTCCAGGGCCCCTGGTTCCAATGCCCCCTCCTAACCGGGACAGTGCAGTGCCTTTTCCGGTAAGCCTGGGAAGCATGTAATTGAGCTGCGCCAGTTCAACCTGGAGCTTTCCTTCATTACTGTGAGCCCGCTGTGCGAATATGTCAAGGATAAGCTGGGTTCTGTCAATGACTTTACATTGTATTTTTTCCTCAAGGGCATGCTGCTGTGCCGGAGATAAAGCCTGATCAAACACAATAAGGTCAGCACTGGACTTGCTTTTGAGTTCTTTAAGTTCTTCGACTTTTCCTTCCCCTATGAGGAATTTAGGGCTGATTTTCTGCCTGTACTGGAACTGCTTGTCTATCGTCTTTGCTCCAGCTGCAAGGACCAATCCATTGAGCTCTTCCAGAGATTCCTCAGCGAACAATTTTTCTCTTTTGTTTGTTGATATATTGATGATTATTGCTTTTTCCATTTTCTCAAGCTGTCTGATATGCATTTTATTATGGATTCATAATCATAAGGGGAAAACCAGTTTATTCCTTCCATCTTTTTAAACCATGTGATCTGCCGTTTTGCATAATGGCGGGTATCTTTTTTTGTGGAATTTATTGCTTCTTCTAAAGAAATTTCATTTTTTATGTACTTGAGTATGTTTTTATATCCTATGGCTCTAAAAGGAGGGGAATTTTCTTTAACCCCTGACTCCAGTAAATATTGAGCCTCTTCAACTATACCTTTTTCAAACATTCTGTCAACTCTGGCCTCGATTCTTTTGTAAAGAGATTTTCTGTCAATGATGAGGCCTATTTTTATGATATTAAAGTCCTTGACAAATGATTGGGTCTTTGAAAAATGTTCGGATATCGGTATGTTTGTGGCGCGGTGTACCTCTAAAGCCCTGATTATCCTTAATCTGTCATTCCTGCCGATTTTGTTAAAGTAGGAAGGATCGACTTCTTTGAGTTCCTCCCTGAGTTTTTCAAGCCCGTGCGCATCCGCTTCTTTCTCAAGCTGTCTGCGTATGGAGGCATGCTTCTGTTTTTCCGGGAACAAGCCGTTTAGAAGAGCTTTGATATAGAGCCCTGTGCCTCCGGTTATAATGGGGAGTTTCTTTTTGTTTGTGATTTCTTCAATGGCTTTTAAAGAGAGTTTAACAAAATCAGCTGCTGTAAACTGTGCTGAGGGGTTGACTATACTGATCAGATGGTGCGGAATATCGTTTCTTTTTTCAGAAGGCAGTTTGTCGGTTCCTATGTCAAAGCCTTTATATACCTGCATGGAGTCGCAGTTAATGATTTCACCGTTAAAACGGCGGGCGCACTTGAGCGCTGTTTCACTTTTGCCCACGCATGTGGGGCCTAAAATAACGAGAAGATTTTTGGTTTTATAGTACAATTTTGATTACAAGCAGTATTGCCAGTACTGTGATAAGGACTAAAAAGCCTAAGATTTGGTTTTTTTTGTATTCCATTTTCCTATGGTTTTTAAGTTTTTTGCGACTTTAGATTCATGCTCATCTCCTAAGGTTTTTTTCACTGTAAGAAGCTCTGAAACGAGTATTTCGTTAAGGGCGGCCAGAAACTCATCTAGTTTGATCTCTCCCGGGAGGCTGGGATGGGTTGACGGTGTGGAACTTATGTTCACTTCTCCGCTTTGGGATATCCTGATGTTCTGGAGTTGAGGGGGAAGATGCGGTTTTATGTCTTTAATGCATTTTTCCAGGACGCTCAAAGCAACGGGGCCGATTTCCTTTGAGATATATTTGTATATATATACGCATTTTTTATTGAAGGATTCGAGAATATTGAAGAGCTCGAATTTGGAGATTTCCTTTGCAACAGGAACCGTGTTCTTATGAAGAGGGCCAGCTATCCGGAGGCATGAGAAGAGGTAAATCAGTCTGTTTGTTTGCTTTTTCCCTATTTCACTGAGGTCGTATAATTCACTTATTTTGATTTTGTCTCCGATAATGTTGAGAAGATAAAGCTCATTGGGCTTGAGGTCTGTATTCATAAAAGACTTATTTGCATGGGTATGGATACATTTATCAGATGAAGGTATATGAGAATTGATTATTTCCTGATTTTTCATTTGATAGATGCCTTTGCGGATGATTTCCAATGCGGGAACGGAGATCAATATTTCTGATTTATTCACTTCCTGCGCCGGGTCAAAAAAATAATCTGCCTCGGTCCAATCAAACAAAGGGAGAAGGTCTTCTATGAGAAATCTTTTGAGAGATTCCCACAGCACTAGAGGCGGAAGTATGTCAAGCTCGGTAATGGCTTTGAATTGAGAAATTTTATTCACTTTTGCAAATTTTTCACACTTTTTCATGCTGGATGAGTGGAGATGTTTTTCTTTTTGCAGGAATGAGAAAAAATTTATGTGATCAAGGGATGAAGCGTTTGCTATGATATCTCCATCAAAGAAATCTATGTTTTTAGAGGTGGTGTCTTTTTTGATTTCCAGCCGGCCTGTCCTTTTATAGTTCCATACTCGGAACAGCAGATAAGGAAAAGGGGAGTCTGAGAAATTTCCATTAAGCCAAACTTTTTCCATAGATATACTTTATAAATGAACAAAAAATATGTCAAACGGATTATCCGGATGAGTTAAGAAAAAGGAGAGATCACCCCATAAAACTCAAACTTAAAAGACCGATGCCTATGTTCAGCAGACTTTTGAGGACCCAGAATCCGTAAGATATGAAGAGAGCTTTTTTGAACGTTATCTTGAATATGGAAGACAGAGCGTAACCCAGGACCCAGAACATCCACAGCTGGAAGAAATCGAACTGACTTAATATGATGAACTTCAAAGACAAAGCCTCCAGTTTTGGAAAAAACAAGGCAAGGCTTGTGGTTGTACCCAAAGATGTTTTGCTTGTAAAAATCATAATGAGCCTGACGACCCCCCCAAGGATCTTGTCAATAAAGCCCGCATGGATGTAAGAAGAAAAGATCTGAACATATTTCCCTTCCGTTGAGGTCATACGTCCCATGACCATGATCACAGCAGCGGATAGCAGAAGACCCAGCAAAACAACAACAGGAGTCATCACAAAGGATTGGATTATTTTCTGAACTTTAGATGGATTCTGCATCTGGTCAAGCATTTTATTGAACCGCTCCTCTCCGATCCGGTCTTTGAGTTCAATATTATTTTTAAAAGTGTTGATACTGTCCTGTTGAGAAATAGGTTGGATAAGATACGTAAAAACAGCAATGACAATAAGCAAAACAACAAGAGCATCTTTCCAAGGTTTCTTCTCGGCAATGGATGTGAATATCTCTTTGGGATTAAAAAAGACCCCTTGAAGCCGGATAAAAAAATTCATGATTATTCTCCCCTTTTTTCCTCTTTTTCAATCATTCCGTCTTTTATATAAATGATCCTGTGGGCATGCTTTGCGATATCTGGGTCATGCGTGACCATGATGATGGTGTTTCCTTGAGAGTGGATCTTGTTAAAGAGCTTGAGAATCTCTTGACCGGTTTTTGAATCAAGATTGCCGGTGGGTTCGTCAGCTAAAAGAATAGAAGGGTCATTCACCAAAGCCCGGGCAATAGCCACTCTCTGCCTTTCGCCTCCGGACAGTTCTGACGGACGATGGTCTTTTCTATGCAGGATCTCCACCATTTCCAGAGCCCTTTCAGCTTTTTCCTTTCTTGTTTTTTTGTTTTCTCCCCTGTAAATCAAAGGAAGCTCGACATTGTGGAATGCGGAAGCTCTGGAGAGAAGATTGAACACCTGAAACACAAAACCGATTTCCTTGTTCCTGATGAACGCGAGTTCATTATCATCCAAGGAACTGACAAGCTTATGGTTCAAATAATATTTTCCTTTGGAAGGAGTATCGAGGCAGCCTAAAAGGTTCATTATAGTTGATTTTCCTGAACCTGAAGGGCCCATTATAGCAAGGAATTCGTTTTTTGTTACGGAAAAGGTTACGCCGCAGAGAGCCCTGACTTCCTGTTTGCCGAGTTTATAGATCTTCCAGAGATCCTCAGCAGAGATGATGATATTGTTGCCGCTTTCCATCAGGAGCTCTCTTCCTTTTTTTCAGCTTTGACAAGCATATCATCTTTAAGCTGGCGTAAAGCGCTGTAAGGCCCCACAGCGATATCTTCGCCTTGTTCAAGCCCTGATACGATCTCAATATTAAGTTCTCCCATGATTCCTTTTTCAACAGGACGGAATTGGGCTCTGTCATCTTTGATGACAAACACGCCTTCTTCCTGTTTCTTCCCGGCAGTTTCCGTCTCTTTCTCTGATTCTTTAAGGACAAGAGCTGAGATGGGAACCGTGAGTACATCAGATTTTTCTGCAGTTATGATATCTGCAGAGGCAGAAAGCCCCGGTTTTAAATTTTTCGGAGGATCCTCCAGTGTTATAACGACTTTAAAATCCTTTGATTCTTCAGAGCCGGCAATAGTCTGGATAGCAGAGCTGCCGATCTCTGTGACTTTTCCTTTAATGACCAGATCAGGGAAGGCATCCACCCGGACTTCCGAAGTCTGTCCGAGTTCCACTCCAATCACATCGGTTTCGTCAACGTCCACATCCACTTCCATTACAGAAAGGTCAGCGATGGTCAGAAGCACTGTTCCCGGATTGTTCATTGTCCCCACCAGAGCGATTTCTCCTTCCTCCACATTAAGACTTGTTATGACTCCGTCTATGGGGGAATTATAGACGGTTTTTTCCAAGTTATCGAGAGTGCTTCTCAAAGAGGCCTGAGCTTGTTTGATCTGATACCCTATCGAGTCATAGTTGGCTTTTGAAATACGGTACTGTGCTTGAGCGGATTCTAATTCTTCACTGGATATCAATTCTTTTTTAAATAGAGATTCTTTCCTTTGAAAGTTTCTTTTGTCATTTTCGAGCTGAGCTTCCGCCTTGATTTTTTCAGCCTGCAAAGAACGGATATAAGCCCTGTCTCTATCAGCGCTTGCTTCATATTGAGTGGATTCAAGTTTGAGGAGAAGGTCGTTTTTGTTGATTATCTGGCCCTCTTCTACGGCGATTTTTATTATTCTCCCGGCTATAAGGGCACTGATATTTACGCTTTTTTTGGGTTTGACTTCTCCGGAAGCGGAAATTTTGGATATAAGGTTTTCCTTTTTGACTTTTTCTACTGTGATTGCGATGCTTTTCTCGCGTTGAGCCTGGAGATTGATAAATATGATAATGGCTATCAGTATGATTACGGCACTTATGATTAAAACTTTTTTCTTGCTTTTTTTTGGCTTTTTTTGTTCATTCATTTGATTTCTCTTTTTCGATTTTATCATAATATAGTACGTATTTTTTAGCAAAGAGTTTTTAGCGTTATGAAAAACATATATTGCTCTGGATATGTATTGCTGGTAATATAGTTTTTTGTAAAAAGTAAGATTTAATTTGTGATTGATTCAGGTTGGTTCAATGGATTTAGATAAGTACTTGAAGGCTGCGGAAAGGGCAGCAAAAAAAGCAGGCCTTATGCTCATTCAAAACATAAGGTCAAACAGAGAGATATCATTTAAGGGCGAGGTCAATCTCGTAACCAACTTTGACAAGCAGTCTCAGGAAATCATTCATGATTCTTTATTAAGCGTTTTCCCTGACCACGACATCATATCAGAAGAGGGCCTAAAAAAAGAAGAAGGCTCTGATTTTAAATGGATAGTGGATCCCATAGATGGAACCACAAACTATGTCCATGGATTTCCAGTATTTTGTATTTCTATAGCCGTTGAAAGAGAAGGGGAGACTTTGGTGGGCATTGTTTTAGATCCTGTGCGGGATGAGTTGTTTACGGCAAAAAGAGGGGGAGGAGCCTGCCTTAATAAAAAAAAGATTCATGTGTCTGACATTGATGAACTTGATAAAAGCCTTCTTACAACTGGCTTTCCCTATGACATCAGGGAGAGTGAATTGAATAATCTTGACCATTTTTCAAATTTTGCCGTAAGGTGCCAGGCCATCCGGCGCTGTGGATCGGCAGCTCTTGACCTTTGTTATGTGGCATGCGGACGGGCGGATGGTTTTTGGGAGATGAAGCTTTCTCCATGGGATACAGCGGCTGGGGCTCTCATTGTCAAAGAAGCCGGGGGGTGTGTTACTGATTTCCATAACCAAAGATTCCATTCCGGTAAAAAACAGGTGCTGGCCTCAAATGGAAAGATCCACAAACAGATGCTTGAGGTTTTAAAACTGGGGAAAATATGATAAAAAAGAGAAGGCGTTATTTCATTTTTCGTTTTTCTTTTGTTTTTTTATGTAGTGCCTTTTGTGTTTATCTGGTTCAAGGTCAGGATATAAAACGGCCAAGGCTGGAAAACAACAGAATTTATAGAATGGGAGTACCGGCAGACCGCCATTGGGTGAGCACTGGTTTTGATGTTAAGCGCGGAGAAGTCATTCATTTCACGGCGGATGGGACCATTTCCCTTCAAAAAGGAAATCCAAAAGCATACTGTGATCCGAATGGATATAACTTGAAAACAATGCAGCAGCCGATTGTGGAGGAAAACATCGGCTCCCTTATCGGAAGGGTCGTTCTGCTTATTTCTATTGAAGAAGATGAAGAGACAGGGGAAGAAATAAGAAATGAGATCATAAAGGAATTTTATATTGGCGGAGAAACAGAGATCGCCATGCCAATTGGGGGGGAGCTGCAGCTGGGAATCAATGAACTTGTAGTGGAAGATAATGAAGGGACCTTCCAGGTCAGAATGTACTTGGCTGACAAACGGTTCTAGCGGCTGGTTTTTTTAGAGATTAATCTTTCCAGAAATTGGGTATCGTACTTGCCTTTTAAGAAATCCGAGTTGGATAAAATATTCAGATGCAGCGGTATGTTTGTCTTAATTCCAACGACAGTGGTCATTTCCAGGGCTGTTTTTATTTTCCTTATGGCTTCTTCCCTGGTCAGAGCATGGGATATGACCTTAGCGATTAAGGAGTCATAAAACGGGGGAATATTCCATCCTTGGTATGCGGCTGAGTCAATTCGAATTCCTTCTCCTCCGGGGAAAACAAGGAATTCAATTTTTCCGGGGGATGGTGCAAATGAAGTGGGATCTTCGGCATTGATTCGGCATTCAATGCTGTGGCCGTTGAGATACAGGTCGTTTTTGAGGTCAAGTTTTTCCCCGGCTGCGATCTTGATCTGCTCTTTTATCAGATCGATTCCATAGACCATTTCAGTTATGGGATGTTCGACTTGAATTCTGGTATTTGCCTCCATAAAATAGAAATTTTTTCTGCTGTCAACAAGAAATTCAAAAGTGCCCAGACTGTGATAGTCTATGTATTCTGTGGCTGTCTCTACAGCCCTTATTATTTTTTTTCGTGTTTTTTCATCTATGAATGTGGAAGGGGTTTCTTCTAATATTTTTTGGTGTTTTCTCTGAAGAGAGCATTCTCTTTCTCCGAAAGCCATGACTTGACCGTTGCCATCTCTAATCACCTGGATCTCTATGTGCCGGGCGTTTTCTATGTATTTCTCAATATACAGGTCAGGATTGCCAAAAGCAGAATTCGACTCATTTTGCGCAATAATGTACTGTTCCTCGAGATTGGAAGGGGAGTGGACTATACGCATTCCCTTTCCACCTCCTCCGGCCGCTGCTTTGAGCATAATAGGAAATCCGGTTTTTTTCGCGGTTTTTGCAGCGGAGTTAAAATCATTCACTATCTCATCTGATCCCGGAAGGATGGGAAGCTTTGCTTTTTTCATTTCCTGCCTTGCTCTGTTTTTATCTCCCATCATTCTCATATTTGAAGCTGAGGGACCTATGAAAACCAGTCCTTCCTGATTGCATATTTCAGCAAAACGGGGATTTTCAGCCAGAAATCCGTATCCCGGGTGGATGGCCTCAGCTTTAGTGATGAGAGCAGCGCTGATTATATTGGGGATGTTGAGATAGCTGTCGATCGCTTTTGCCGGGCCTATGCATATTT
This sequence comes from Candidatus Aminicenantota bacterium, assembly GCA_021162615.1. Lineage (GTDB taxonomy): Bacteria > Acidobacteriota > Aminicenantia > Aminicenantales > Aminicenantaceae > WJMT01. The sequence continues at coordinate 41,059 of JAGGYH010000130.1, read as the reverse complement.
TTTCGTCCGCAAGGAGCACGTGAAGAGATTCTTTATCTGCTTCTGAAAAGACGGCTACGGTTTTGATTCCAAGTTCATGAGCTGCCCGCATTATCCGGAGAGCTATTTCTCCCCTGTTAGCTATCAATAGTTTTGAGAACATTTATTTCTTTTTCACTGAAAAAAGTTTTTGTCCGTACTCGACCGGGTTCCCATTTTTGACGTATATATCCTCTATGATGCCGTCTATATCTGATTCGATTTCGTTCATCAGTTTCATGGCTTCTATGATGCACAGGGTCTGGTTTTTCTTTATGTCTTCCCCGATTTCTACAAATGGAGGAGAGGAAGGGTCAGGCGCTCTGTAGAAAGTCCCTACCATCGGAGAGGTGATAAAGTGGAGATTGTTATCTGTTGATTTGTCTTTTTTTTCTTCTATTGTTTCTTTTTTTTCATTTTTCTGGTCAGACTTGAGGTGCTCGGTTGTGACAGTCGCTTCTTTGACCTCTGGCAGCTTGTGTTCTCTGCTTATTTTTATTTTGAAACCCTCCGTCTCAAGTTCAAAGTCGAGGAGATTCCTTTTTTCAAGCAGATCTATAAGTTTTGATATTTCCTTATAATCGATCTTTGATTTCATTGCGTATCTCCCTAAAAAGCCGAAACCATTCTCGCTTTGAGAAAAGTAGTATTAAATTAATCGCTATGGATGTAAATGTCAAGAGGAAGTAATAACCAGGAGTTCCCCCAAAAATTTAAGGGTCGAAGAGAGGGAGTTGATTATTTTCTTCAATCCACTGGTGATGGAAGCGTTGTAAGCCTGAATTACGGCCGAAAAGGAACTCACGAATACCATCGGCAAGGGCATAGAAGTGAAAATCCGGTATGCCGAACAATCTTTTTGCAGCTCCCATCACATGCCGGGATAACACCCTCAATTTTGTCTTCAAACCCAGATACACCATGGCAAAGAATGCCACAACGGTGAGAATCGCCATCATATTCTGAAGACGATGATAAGTGAGAAGACGGATATCTTCCACCTGATAGCTTTGTTTAAGGAAACGTATTGTCTCTTCGATACGCCATCTAGTCAGATAAGACTCGATAATTCCCCATATGCTTTTCCGGCTCTTTGTGACTCGAAGATCGGTTAAAAGCATCATTGGTTCTTGGCCGAAACCACGGACAACCACCAGCGTAAGTGGCTTTGATCTGCCTGGAAGTTTGACTGGACGGGCTCCAAATCGCAGATCATAGATGGTCTCTTTTCCCTTCTCCTCCTTAACGATCCGCTCCGCATAAGGCAAGGGGCAAGTCATAGCCAACTCTAGGATTGGATGTGCTTTTGCTCTGTAAATAAGATCTCTGTTCTTTTTCATGCGAACAAGAAAAGAGAGTTTATTGTCGAGCATGTAGTCGAAAAGATAGTCCCTGTCTCCCCCTCGGTCTATAACCCAAGTTCCTTTCTTTTCCGTTGCCTGAGAGACCTTGCTGATTGCCCCACGAAGTTCTAAGTTCTCGCTTTGAAAATAAGGACTCCTCTGAGAATAAAGCGACCCATAAAGAGGGACAAGGGAAGTCTTTCCCACCTCTGCTGCGATGACTTGGATGATCCAATACCCATTAGCTAGAGTCTTTTCGCTACCGTCTCGAATACGGGCCAAGTGTTCCATTTTGCGGGCATACTTTTTTTTGATATCTGAGATATCCAAGATTAACAAGGTCTTTTTCTCCACCCTTGGTGCTGCCAGGTCAAAGAGCCCTTTTATAACTCTCCTTCCAAGATCATCTCGTCCCAACTGCCGAGACAACCGATATTGAGTCTTTTTAAGTGATATCTTTTCCCCAAGAGCCCGAGCTATCTCTGTCAAATGAAGTGACTGACGGGCTTGAATCCCATAAATGGCTTCAGCCAAAAAACGACGAGCAACCTTGGGCCAACCTGCAGAAAGTTCCCCCGAAAATTTTATAATTTGTTCTCGCAATTTTGAAGCAGTTTTGGCATAATGCATAGGGGCCTCCTCTGATAAAATAACCAATGCAAGCCTTCGGGCTTGGCATCATGAGGCCCTCATTTTAGCCTAAAAGGGTTAAAAGTTCCCCCATTTTTTTGCTTTTCCACTTTTGATTCTCCGTAATTGATTGAAATAAAATAACTTAAGCCTTGTTTAGGCTAATTTTTGGGGGAACTCCTGGAAGTAATAACCCCAATCCCGCTCGTTATGATATAATGAAAAAAGCTGTACGTTTCATTAAGATTCCAGGCCGAAAAGAGAGGACCTATGTTAGAACAAATATCCGAACGTCTTCAAAACGTCATGAGATACCTCCGCGGGGAGGGAAAAATCACTGAAAAGAACATGCAGGAAGCCTTAAAGATGATGAGAATGGCTTTTCTTGAAGCGGATGTCAATTACAAAGTCGTCAAAGATTTTGAGGTCAGGGTCAAAGAGAAAGCGCTGGACCAGAAAGTGCTGTCGAGTCTTTCTCCGGCTCAGCAAGTCATTAAGATCGTCAGGGATGAACTGACAGTAATGCTGGGGCAGAAAGAGCAAGACATGAATTATGCGGATGCTCCCCCTTCCGTGTTTATGCTGGTAGGGCTTCAGGGCACAGGAAAGACCACCACATGCGGGAAGCTTGCCCTGAGGGAGATGGGGCTCAACCATAATCCGCTGATGGTTTCCTTTGATCTCAAAAGGCCAGCGGCACAGGAGCAGTTAAAAACAATAGCCAAGGCTATTCATTCGTCTTTTTTTGAGTTCTCAATAAAACAGATGGACTCTCCTCATAAGGCATTAGAAGAGACGGTCGCCTATGCTGAAAAAAACAACCATACTCCTCTTATTGTGGATACAGCCGGGAGACTGCATGTAGATGATGAGCTTATGGACGAGCTGAAGTTCGTTAGAGACAAATTGAATCCTGATGAAGTTATTTATATCGGAGATTCTATGACGGGACAGGATGCTGTTAAAAGCGCGTCTGTTTTTGAAGAAAAAATCGGATTGACCTCCATTATTCTGACAAAACTCGATGGAGATGCCAGAGGAGGGGCTGCCTTGTCTATTGCTGCCGTCACAGGGAAACCCATTAAGTTTATTGGCGTGGGTGAAAAATTTGACAAACTGGAAGTATTCCATCCTGACAGAATGGCTTCTCGGATTATTGGAATGGGGGATATGCTGACTTTTATAGAGAAAGCAGAAAAAGAAACAGATATGAAACAAGCAGAAGAGCTGGCAAAAAGGATGCGGAGGGAGGAGTTTACACTTGAGGATTTCAGGAAACAGCTTGAGCAAATCAAAAAAATGGGTTCATTATCTCAGATTTTACAGGCGCTTCCTTCAGGAGGAGTTTTTAAGAATATCAATAAAATGAATATAGATGACAAGAAGGTCAATTATTTTGAGGCGGTTATCAATTCTATGACTTCTGCGGAAAGAAACAATCCGAAAATAATAAACGGGAGCAGAAGGGCACGGATCGCTAGGGGAAGCGGAAGGCCTGTCGCTGAAGTCAACCAGCTGCTCAAACAATTTTTTGATATGAAGAAGATGATGAAGAAGTCGGTTTTCAAGAAAATGATGTCTTCCTTTCCTTTATCTCATTAAACCTGACCTATTCATAAAAAAATGGCGATAAGCATTTTTTCGTTTTTCTCGGCGCTTGCATCCGAAGGCTAAATCTTCAATGTCGCCACGTCCACACCTGAATTTCATAAGGTTTAAAACCTCGACTTGTGAATAATCCAGGTAAAAAAGGTTGACTTATGGTCAAAATTTAGCTATCATCTCAAAACAAATCATAATATGGAGTAGAGTGTATTAGATGGTTGCAATCAGATTAAGAAGACACGGAGCGAAGAAGCGGCCCTTTTACCGGATCGTTGTCATGGATTCCAGAAGACCGCGAGAAAGCATAGCAAAGGAGACAATAGGATATTACAATCCTTTACAAGACCCTCCTGAGATTAGCATTGATTTAGAAAGAGCGAGATATTGGATAAGTAAAGGAGCTCAAGCTTCTAATACAGTACGGTCTCTTTTAAATAAAATTTCTATATCAGAGAAACAAACAGAAAAACAAGCCTAAAGGAGGTTACAGTGCAAGAACTAGTTGAAATGATTGCTAAGTCATTGGTTGACAATCCGGACAAAGTGGTGGTTTCCCAATTAGAGGGGGAACAGACCACAATTCTTGAACTTAAAGTTGCTCCGGAGGATTTAGGTAAAGTCATTGGAAAACAGGGAAGAACTGCAAGAGCTATCAGAGTCATACTTGGTGCAGCGGGTATGAAACTAAAAAGAAGATTCAATCTGGAAATAATTGAGAAGTAAAGTATCGATCAGAAGCCTTAAAGCAGTGAGAATTCAAAGGAGGAAAAAGGAAGGCTCAGAGAAAAAAGATACTTAAGCGGGATGAGAGAGCCTTTGTCGTATTTGTTTTAAAAGAAAAGGCTTTATAAGCAGTTCTCAGAAAAGAATGTGGGCAGGGGGAAATACTTCTGCATAACAAAAAGATTGGATTCCGCAAATAATTAAGTGTCATTATTTTAAAGGATTTTAAGGGCGGGATGAGGTTTGATATAATCACAATATTCCCAGAAATATTTGAGAGTTATTTTTCAAAGGGAATCCTAGAGAAAGCTCTGAAAAAAGGCTTGTTCGAGATCAACATCCACAACCTGAGAGATTATGCACAAGATAAACATCATCAGGTGGATGACCGACCTTTCGGAGGAAGCAAGGGAATGGTTTTCAAGCCTGAACCGGTATTTCTTGCTGTAGAAGCAGTTAAAAAGGAAAAAGATGCATTGATATGCCTGCTGAGTCCGAAGGGAAAATGCTTTGACTCGAAAATGGCAGAAAGATTTTCTGAATGCTCTCAGATAATACTTATTTGCGGGCGCTATGAAGGAGTAGATGAAAGGGTGGCTCAAAACCTGGCTACAGATGAGATTTCCATAGGAGATTTTGTTTTGACCGGAGGAGAACTGGCCGCTATGGTCATCGTTGACAGTGTATCAAGATTTTTCCCTGGGGTGGTAGGAAGGTCAGAATCAGTAAAGCAGGATTCATTCTCATCGGGCTTGCTGGATTATCCTCAGTTCACAAGGCCCAGATCTTTCAGAGGGTTTAAAGTCCCCGAGGTCTTGTTTTCGGGGAATCACGAAAAAATTGAACGCTGGAGACGGAAAAAAGCCCTTGAGAAAACCATGGATCTCAGGCCTGATCTTTTAAAGGGCCTTGAGCTTTCTGAACAAGATAAAGCCCTTATTGAAGAGTTAAGAAATGAAATGAAAGGCGGGAACAATGAATCTCATTGATTTAGTAGAGAAAGACAACATAAAGGAAGACAGGGATAATTTTAATGTAGGGGATACTGTTGAGGTTCATGTGATCATAAGGGAAGGAGACAAAGAGAGAGTCCAGGTGTTTAAAGGTAATGTGATTTCGAAAAGAGGCTCGGGTGCAAAAAAGATGTTTACTGTCAGGAAGCTCTCTTTTGGCATAGGAGTAGAGAGAATATTTCCGCTTTATTCCAAAAGCATAAAAAAAATAAAAGTTGTCAGAAAAGGTAGAGTAAGAAGGGCTAAATTATATTATTTACGTGATTTGAAGGGTAAAGCGGCCAATATAAAAGAATCCAGGTAGTTTATTGTTTGTGCTGTGGTTGAGGATTCATCTTTATGTTATGATAAAGGAAAAGTGGCTGATTTTCATATAGAAAGGCAAATAGCAAAAAGAGGGTTTAAAAATATTGCTGGAATAGACGAAGTTGGAAGAGGAGCTCTGTTTGGGCCGGTCGTATCAGCGGCTGTTATGTTTTCTCCCTCTTATATATACAGTACTCCTGAGGGGTGGTTAAAGGAAATCAATGATTCAAAGCTTCTTTCTGAAAAAAAAAGAAGAAGGCTATCACATTTGATATTAAAGAATGCCTCTTCCGTTGGAATCGGGGCTGCCACAAACGTAGAAATTGACAGAAATAATATTTTATGGGCTTCAAAAGAGTCCATGAAAAGAGCTGTTGAAAACATGGCAGAGAAAGCTGATTTTCTTTTAGTTGACGGATTAGAGCTTGATAATGTAAATTGTTATCAGAAGAGAGTTTATAAAGGAGACCGGAAGAGTATTTCGATTGCAGCGGCATCAATAGTGGCAAAGGTTCTAAGGGATCAGATGATAGTCAGGATGAGCCGGGTGTTTGAGGGATATTTGCTGGAGAAAAACAAGGGGTATGGGACCAGGGAGCATTACAGAGCATTAGCAGAACTCGGGCCTACTGTTTTTCATAGGTCTTCCTTTAGATTGAAGTGTGGAAAAGATGACTGATATAGAAGAAAGGCAGCAAATAGAAGCCAGAGCCAGAAAACTGGTCAAAAGGGGGAAGAATGAGGAAGCTGTCACAGAATATAAAAAATTATTGACCGGAGGCGAACAGGATATTCCTATTAGGAATATAATGGGAGACCTGTATGTAAAATCAGGGCAGAGAAAAAAGGCAGTCGCTGAGTTTGAAAAAATCGCCAGTTTATATGAAGAAAAAGGCATTTACTCCAAGTCCATAGCCACCCTTAAAAGGGTTGCCAGGATAGAGCCGGAGAACCTTGGTGTATCCAGAAGGCTTGCAGACCTTTATAAAAGCCGGGGATTCAAGTCCGAAGCTATTGCTGAATATTCGAAACTGGCAAAGGAGTTAAAGAAAAGCAAGAAGAACAAAGAAGCCATAGAAATGTATGAAGCAGTGCTCAAACTCAATGAAGATGACATGGAATCTAGAGAGATTTTGGCGGAGTTGTATGAAAAGGAAGGGAAAATTGATAGTGCTATAGAAAAATTGAATGAGGTGGCAGAATATAAGATCAGTAAAGAAGAGCTGAAGGACGCACATAAAGTATTACAAAAAGCAAGGGACCTGAGAGAAGATTATCCCCGTACTATAACCAATATCATTGAGATATACAAGAAAGAAGACAAAAGAAAGGAAGCTTTCAAACTTATCAGTGAGATTCTTAACAAGGATGAGAAAAACTTAAAAGCGCTTTATATTTTAGGCAAGCTTTATTTAGAAGATAAAAACAATGACAAAGCAAAAGAAGTTTTCCTGCGAATCACAGCCGAAAGTCCAAAGGATATTGATGCAAGAGTAAAACTGGGAAAGCTGTTCATAGAAGAGGGGAATCTTGATAGGGCATTTGAATATTACGAGCCGGTTGTCGATTTATTGGCAAGGAAGAAAAAGGAAGACAAGGCCATAGGTCTTTTAGGCCTTATATTATTAGGCAGAAAGCCTCATATAAGAACCCTTGAGAAACTGGCCGATCTTTACAGGTCAAAAGGAAACAAAGTTAATCTTGAAATTGTGAACAGACTTATTTTAAGAGAGTACAGAAAAAGGCAGGAAAAAGAAAAAATGCTCTCGGTTCTGGGAGAGCTGCTGAATCTCTTTCCAGAAAAAGAAGAATATTTCAACGAATACAAGAAAACAAAAAAGGAGCTTGGCCTGTTCGAAGAAGGTGAAGAGGCCTCTTTGAGTGTCAGTGAGGTTGAAGAAGTCATAGAGACCACTCTTGCTAAAGTGGATTTGTATATTGAACAGGGTCTTATCAAGAACGCAAGGAGAATTCTTCAAAACCTAAATATCAAGTATCCGGATGATGAAAAAATAAATGAAAAAATAAAAGAGCTGGAAGCTATCGCTTCAGAAATTCACGTTGAAGATATCCCGTCACGTTTGGGCGAAGTGAAGAAGAGAGAAACAGAATTATTCGGAGAACACAAGCAGCCTCCCCTTCCTTCTGAACCCGCTTCCTTAAAGCCTGATTCTGAGGAAAAATTAACCGCTGCTGATATTTTCGCTGAAACAGATATTATTCCGATTATCTCAAAACAAGACGGTGAAAAAAAGTATTATGACCTTGCCGGAAGACCGGACGAAGAGATAGAGGCTATTAAAGATATCTATAATTACCAGTTAAGGGGGGACACAACGATTGTGGAGAAAGCCCTCTCAGATATTGTATCTGATTTCCGCAAGGCCCTGGATGAAAAGGTCGGGAAAGAAGACTTTGATAGTCATTATAATCTTGCCGTAGCCTTTATGGAACAGGGATTGTTTGATGAAGCTGTCGAGGAAGCTAAGATCGCTTCTAAAGACGAAAACATGGCAGCGGATAGTTTTCATGTCATCAGCTCCTGTTTCCGTAAGAAAGAAGATTTTAAGGAAGCTCTCAAATGGCTGCAAAAGGCTATTGATTTGGTTGAAAAAGACAAAGAACCGGCCTATTCCCTTAAATATGAGATCGCTTCGGTTTATGAGGATTTAGGTGAATTTAAGAAAGCCCTGGGTCTGTATAAAGAAGTAAAACAGTGGAATAAAGATTATAGAAAAGTAAAGGAAAAGATAAACAAAATAAAAAAGAAAACATAGCGTGCGGTCGGGCCCAGCTATTTGCCCTATTTTCATATAGTTAGCTCAGATTTCCACATAACCTCTCCCTTAGCATGATAACTTTTTGAGGCCAAAAACAAAATTTTACTCTCTTCAACCTGATAACTATTCTGGTTTGCTCCTGTAATCTTAATCATTTTATGCTGAGCTTTTAGACCTAAATCTTGTTTGGATCTTTCTGCAAACTCCCAGCTGCGATAACGTCGGTTTATATGTTTCCTTGTTCCGATCTTTTATACATATCCTGACATAAGAACGTTTTGATCGTGGCATGAAGATGATTTTTACCTATAAAAATCTCGTATAAGGGAGTAATATCTGTGGAAATCATATGCTATATCATTGAAAATAAAGCAAATAGCTGGGCCCGTCCCACTTTTTACACTTTTTTACACTTTTTTATTCCGTTTGTGCCCGCAGAAAAAATCAGGAGTGAGAAAATGTACATCTATTTTCGTTATCTAAATTAGAGCGGACGGGTATGATTCATACAGAAAGCATTCCAAGAGAGGGAATGGAAGCGTTTTCTGAAGATTTTCAGATTGTGGGAAAAAGCCTTTCCATGCAAAAAGTCTATCGATTCATTCATAAGGTAAAGGACATAAATGCTCCTGTTTTTATAAGCGGAGAGAGCGGAACAGGAAAAGAACTGGTAGCAAGGAATATCCATTTGATGGGGACAAGAAGAAAAGAAAATTTTGTTGCTTTAAACTGCGGGGCTATTCCTGAAAATCTTTTGGAGAGTGAGTTGTTTGGATATAGAAGGGGATCTTTCACAGGGGCTTTAAGAGATAAACAGGGGCTTATAGAAGAAGCGGACAAAGGGATTCTGTTTCTTGATGAGATATGTGATTTATCTCCTATGCTTCAATCTAAACTTTTACGTGTTCTTCAGGAAAAAGAGCTCCGGAGAATCGGCGAGAACAGACCGCGCCCTGTCGATATAAAAGTCATAAGCGCGACCAATAAGGATATAGAAAAAGAGGTTGAAAAGGAAAGATTCCGTGAGGATCTGTATTACCGGCTTAAAATCATTTCTATCAAACTCCCGCCGTTAAAAGACAGGGGATGTGATATTTTATGCCTCCTGGAATATTTCACGCAGAAATTCAACAAGGAAATGAATTTAAAAAAGCTCCGGTTTTCTTCCGAAGCCTTGGATTTTCTTTTACACTATTCCTGGCCTGGAAATGTGAGGGAACTCAGGAATGAAGTGCTGAGATGTATGGTTTTAGGTCAGGACTCTGATGTCATTTCTGAGAAAGACCTTTCCCGGAAGATACGTTCCGGGATAAAAAAGGCAAGTCCGATTTCCTATGGTTTTTTTGCCGCTAGAGCAGATTTCGAAAGAAAGTACTTAAACCAGGCCTTGGCTCGCTTTAATTATAATCAGACCCAGACGGCTGAAAAAATCGGATTAAGCCGCCAGGGCCTTTTTAAACTCATCAAAAAACACCGGATTGAGATGCCTTAATCCGCATGAATTTCATTTGATTCCCAGCCGCTTCATCTCGTAAATAATCCAGGGGATTTGACTTGAATGATTTTCAAATTTTTGATAGATTTTATCAAAATGAATAAAAAGAACGATAAAAAGGATTCGATCGTGTTCAAAGCGGAATGCCCCTGCTGCGGATCCCTATTATGGATAGATTCCACTAATAAGGAAGTCATTAGATTTGATAGGAAGAAGAAAAAAAAGGGAAGCCTGGATGAGCTTCTTTTAAAGGAGAGGAAGAGAAAAGCTGGCTTCGAAGCAAGATTTGAGTCTACAGCGGAGTTAGCAAGGGAAAGACAAAAAGAAGCTCAAAAAAAATATAAGGAAGCATTGAAACGTTTGAAAAAACTGGATGGTAAGGATTAAAGGGGGTTGGATTCAGCTTCCTATTTGAGTTTCGTCTTCTCTTTTTTTTGAGGCCATTGTGAATCCCGTGAATCCAAACACCGCTAAGAAAGCTACAGAAATGTAATTCATGAATGCCCAAGGAAGATAGGAAAATGTTGAAACGCCTATGGTCCCTGTTATATAAACACCTGCCATGCTCCAGGGTATCAAGGGAACTATGATGGCACCGCTTTCTTCAGCTATCCTTGAAAGGTTTTTTGCGGCAATGTTTTTCTTTTTGTAAATGGGGGCCAGCAGTTCTTCAGGAATAATCATGGAAAGATAAGAACTTCCAGTGATCAGTGCCGTGACAATACAGGCCGATATGGTTGTTATGACAAGGCTGGAGACTTTACGTGTGAATTTCATGACCTTATCCAGTATAACAGAGAGCATTCCCGTTGACTGCATTATCCCTCCGAAACTGAAAGCGGTAAAAGCAACCAACTGGGTTTCCATCATACTCATCAGGCCTCCTCTGGATATAAGCTGGTCAACCTGTGGGACACCGGTATTGGATTTGTAACCTGTATTTATAGCGGATGCAAATTCTTGAATGGATACTCCTTGAAAAGCAAGGGCAAGAATGCCGGCGATAAAGGAAGAAATAAGCATGCCCGGTATGGTCGGTTTTTTGGTTGCCGCAAAGTAGAAGACAACGACCATGGGGAGCAGAAGAAGGACATTAAAGTTAAAGTTTTCCTTTAAAGTATGTGTGATTATTTTCATGCTTTCTGACTCGACTTCCTTGGTACTGTACCTGAGACCTATGAGGAAATATATAAAAAGGCCGAGCAGCCAGGCCGGTGTCGCTGACCACAGCATATGTTTTATGTGATCGAAAAGGTTTGAGCCTGCTGCGACCGGTGCCAGGTTTGTTACATCTGAAAAGGGAGACATTTTGTCTCCGAAATAGGCACCTGCCACGATGGCTCCGGCTGCCTGTCCGAGAGGGATCCCAAGACCCATGGCTATCCCTATGAACGCAACCCCAAGCGTTCCTATGGTTCCCCATGATGTTCCTGTGGCGAGAGATGTCAGGGAGCAGATAAAACAGGCTGTAACAAGAAAGAATTGGGGGGATATGAGTTTAAGCCCGTAATATATGACCATCGGAATCGTACCTGATGCTATCCACGACCCTATCAGGATTCCCACACAGAGCATGATGAGGATGGCAGGCATTGCCTTATGTATGCTGTTGACAATGCCTTTTTCCATGTCACTCCATTTAAATTTAAGAATGAATCCAAGGCATCCTGTTATGAAGGCAGCTGCGACCAACAGCACTTGAGGTCTGATTTGATAAACACCATAACCCACACCAAGCAGAAGTCCCATGGTTATCAATGGTATGAGAGCCGTATAAAATCCGGGCTTATTCGGGGCCTTTTGATTTTTTTCTGGTTGATTGTTCATTGCTTTGTTCTCTTTTCTTTAGAATTAAAGGGCCTTATTATATTTTATTGTGAAAAAGTCCCTTTAATGAGCAATTTTTTATTTTCCATCACTTTCTTTCCCATTGAAAATGCGTGGATCAGACTGAACCGGGAATCAAAAATATTGATATCCGCGTCATTACCGGGCGATATTTCCCCTTTGTTTCTAAGCGCATAACAGCATGCTGGGTTGAGGGTGAATATCTTTAGTGCCTTGTCTATTTCTAATATATTCCTGTCGATCAGGCAGCGGAAGTGAGATAGAAGGTTTTTTTGATCGGCAACAGTAAGACCTATGAGGTTTCCCTTCTCATCAAAAACAGGCATGCTCCCATTGCCGTCGGAGCTTACGGTGATATGGTCGAGACAGGCCTTTTTTTCTATACATTTACTGATAGCCTCACTTATGCTGATAAGGCCTCCTTTTCCGTTATCTGAGTCTGCTCCCGCAGTAAAGTCAATAGTTCCACCTCTTTTATTAAAAGTAATGGCTTCTTCCAAAAGATCAGGATTTCTGTTGCAGTGAGTGGGGATTATTTGACTTGGGGGGATCTCCGTTTCATTGATGAGGCGGGAGATCATCTCCAATTTTTGTTCGCCGTCTCCTACGTGACAGTGCAGGATCCCTGCTTTTCCTCCAAGCATACCTCCTACGCGGCACTCAGCAGCAAGCCGGCAGAAATCTCTAAAAGAAGGCTGTGATGAGCGGTGGTCGGAGATGGCGACTTCACCGGCACCTATGACCTTGTCTATGAGGACAAGGTCCCGCCTTATGCTGCCGGTAAGGCTCATGGTTGGTATTTCATAGGAACCGGAAAATATATATGTAGAGATGCCTTCAGCTTCAAGACCTTTTGCTTTGGCATAGAGTGACTCCATATGCCGGGTCACACTATCGGTCCCGAGACATCCTATGACCGTTGTAACACCGCTGGCGATTATATCCTCGACTTTGATTTCTGGTGTTCTCGTAGCAGGACCGCCTTCTCCTCCTCCTCCGAGGATATGGACATGACTGTCTATAAATCCAGGTGTTATAATTTTTCCAGATACATCGATTTCTTCAAAAGGAATTCCCTGAAGATGGATTGTACCTGGTTCTGCTATGGAATCAATCTGCTTTCCTGCAATGAGGATGTCTTTTTTCCCCAGAGGAGATGGGGCATAGATTTGCCCTCCTTTTAATAAGGTGATCATTTTAATCTCCTTTTCACAAAAGCCGTATACCTGCCAGGCGGAAGAAATTGGATTTTAAGTTACCATGGATGTTGGAAATTTTCAAGATAATGAGAAAATATAAATATTTCCTTGAAAATTGCAGCCAGGAAAGTGAAAATACAGGAAAGAAACGGGTCTCGTAATGGTTTGTTAATGAGGATATTATGTAAAATGGATTTCGAATTTGAGTTTAAAAGATTCTGGCCGGTCATAAGAACCCTGACTGATATCTCTCTTTTCGGCAAAAGAATTATCCTAAAAGGAAAAGAAAATTTTATTAAATCAGGGCCGAATATCATAGTAGGGAATCATGTAGGAAGCTTTAAAGATATAGCGGTCCTGTTTAAAATAGCACCGCGTCCTATCATTTTCACAGCAAACAAGATGATTTTTAATAAAAATGACCTCAACCGTCTGGTCAGGAATTATCTAAGGCACAATCTTAAGAAATTTGGAGAGTTGCTTGATTTCCTTTCAGGGCCTGTGAAGATTCCGCTCGTGTATTACATATCGAACAATATTTCTAAAGTAGGGACAATCCCTGTGGATTTATCCGGGAAAAAGAGGACAGCTGTAGGAAAGTGTGAACAAAATTTGAAAAAGAAAAGAGCCATTGTGCTTCTTCAAGGGAAGGGATTGGTCAAAGAAGACACATCTAATCCCTTTATCAGTATGTTTAAAAGAGGCCCTTCAATAATCTGCTATAATCTTTATAAGAAGGATGGACTCGTAATACCGGTTACGCCTGTTGCCATATTAGGCACTCAAAAGCCTTTTTTAACTCCAGGAAAAATTAGAGTGAGTATCGGAAAACCTATGAATATCCTGGATTATATTGAAGATGAATTCACACAAACCATTGAAAGATTTAAAAAAGCGATGGAAGCACAAGTAGAGTCCTTATTGCTGGAGCTTGTACGCTTATGACGCCTCTTCCTGGAGTCTTCCTTACGCGTTAATCATTTTCACTCTGATACCTGGACAAAATCTCAGAATTAACACGAGTATAGAGGTCATAGTTTATTTTAACACCGATTTTCTCTCTCATCTTTATGTACATGGACTGAAAGAGCTTATTCTGTTTTGTATTTAAGAGTTCGTTGCGCGCCTGTATGAAATTTTCATCGAATTCTTCTTTTGTTACTTCTTTTCTTTCAAGGACACGCAGAAGAACAGCTCCTCCCTTTACTTTTATAGGGTCACTCAGTTCCGTTAAAGGGAGAGAAAAGGCAATCCTGTCTATTTCTGAGTTTTCTCCTATAAGGCTGAGGTACTGTTCTCTTTTGTGATTCTGGGCACTTTTATATTCAATGTCATCGCTTTCAGCTAGATCCTTCAGGTCTGAGCCATTGGAACTGTTTTTAATGCGGGAGGCTCTTTCAAACGCTTTCTGTTCTTTTTTTTCATTGATAAAATCATTTTTCACTTTTTCTTCCACTTCCTCAAAAGCTGCCGGTCTGGGAGGCTCTATCTTTATAAGTTGTGAAATCCCCTTTCCTTTATAAGTGATTAGTGGTGAGGAGATTTCTTTTTCTTCCATATTAAAAAGCATATGACTTAAGGAGCCTGACGGGTCGATCTCATCTATGCCTTCTCCTAGTTCAAGAGGCCCTGTATTTTTTATTTTATAACCGAGCTTTTGAGCGGCAACATCAAGGCTCTTCTCTTTTAAAGCTAGTTTTTCCAGCTGAGCGATTCTCGTTTCTATCATTTCCTCCGCTTTATTATCCCTGAGAATGGTCTCTATCCGTTCTCTTACGTCTTCTAATGGGAGCTGGACGGACGGCAGGATTTCCGAAACCCTTATGATGGATACGCCGTCTTCGAGTTCAATGGGATCCGAAATTTGTTTTTCGGCCAGTTCTTGGATGGTATCCTGTTCTTCAAGAGGAAGCTGTTTCCATTCAAAATAACCCCAGTCTCCGTTGTTTGAAGCCTGGTCATCTTTTGAAAACTCTAGGGCTAATTTTCCAAAATCTTCGCCCTTATCCAGTTGTTTTTTGATTTCATTTGATTGTTCGAGGATATCTTTTTTTTCATTATCTCCAAAGGGGAGAAATATCCGCTGAACTCTTCTTTTCTCAGGTTCTTCAAAATGACTTTTATTGCTTTCATAGTATTTCTGTACATCTGGATCCTTGATGTCTATTTGTCCTTTAAGGTCCTCTTTATTAAGAAACACATATTCCGCTGTTCTTTTTTCCGGTATTTCATATTTATCTTTGTTTTTACCGAAATAGTCTAATAAAGCTTCTTTTGTGGGCTGTTCGCTGAGTTCCATTTTGTCAGAAGGGATATAAATATATTCTAGTTCCGCAGACTCATTGGTTTTCTTGAAATTTTCCCACACTTCATCTCTCGTTACAGAAACCCCTGAGGTTAAAATCTGGATGGCTTTTGTCGTCATTATTTCTTTAGAGATGATATCTTCGAATTCACTGACAGTCGTCCGGTTCCATTCAAGTATTTTTTTATATTCATCGAATCCGATAAATTTTCCGTCTTTCTGGAATACGGGATAACTCAGCACCCTGTTTCTTATTTCAGAATCTGCAGCCTTGACACCGATACGGCGGGCTGTTTGAAGAATAAGTTCTTGCCTTATGGTCTCTTCTAAGGCCTGCTGTGGTATATTCAATTGCTGTATAAAGTTGGCATCAAGCTCTTTGAACTGCTCTTTGAGCGATTCGATTTTTGTTCTGAGACTATTTATATATATGTCAACGGAAATTTTTTCTTTTCCTACATAGGCTACAACGTTTTTATCCCTTGATTCTCCTGATCCGCCTCCTTTGCCCCATACAAAGAATATGGATAGGATAAAAGCAAAGATGACCAGCCAAAGCGCGGGTGCCAAGGATTTCAAGTTTTTTCGCATTGATTTAAGCATTTTTCACCTCGAAACTATCTTTTTCAAAAAAAATATCATCTGAGAAGATATCTTGATATGACGATCCTCTGGATTTCTGAAGTCCCTTCATATATAGTAAGAGCCCTCGCGTCTCTGTATAGTTGTTCTATGAGAAATTCTTTTGAATATCCGTATCCCCCGTGAATCTGAAGAGCTTCGTAAGCTATTTTATTGGCGGCTTCTGAAGCAAAAAGTTTTGCCATTGCGGATTCCTTTGAAAAGGGCTGTCCTTGGTCAGCTAAATAAGCGGCTCTGTATGCAAGAAGCCGTGATGCGTCGAGTTGAGTGGACATATCAGCGATTTTGAATTGAATGGTCTGGAAGGAGGAGATATTCTTTCCAAAAGCCTGTCTTTGGGTTGAATATTTTATGGCTTCTTCAAGACACCGGCTTGCCAGGCCGACTGATTGGGACGCAATCCCTATTCTCGAGTAGTCAAGACAATGGAAAGCAATTTTTGTTCCCTGGCCTTCATTGCCCAGGATATTGCTTGAGGGGATCTCACAGTCTTCTAAGGTTATTTCCGAAGTCATGGATGAATGCAGCCCCATTTTATCTTCAACTTTCGTTATTTTAAGTCCCGGAGAATCCTTGTCCACAATAAAAGCGCTTAGTTTTCTTTTTTCCGAAGCTGTTTTATGTTTGGCAAAAAGTATAAAGGCATTTGCATTTTTCCCGCTTGTCACCCATGTCTTTATTCCGTTTAAAATATACTTATCGCCTTTTTTTACAAAAGAGGTCTTCAATGCTGTTGCATCTGATCCGGCTTCTGATTCGCTCAAGCTGAATGCCCCCAGTATTTTTGCTTCAGCCGCTTTGGGAAGATACTTTCTCTTCTGTTCTTCAGTTCCGAATTTAGATATCGAGTAGCAGAATAATGATGAGTGAACGGAAAAAATGACTGCTAGGGAAGGTGATACACGGCTTATCTCTTCAATAACAAGAGAAACAGAAAGGCTGTCTGTTTCACTCCCCCCGTATTTTTCAGGGACGGACATTCCCATAAGGCCGAGTTCTGCCAATTTTTTAATCAGCGTGCTTGGAAATTCGCGTTTTTGCTCGAGTTCCTTAGCCACAGGGCTTATTTCGTTTTCTGCAAAATGGCGTACCATTTCCTTAAGCATTTTTTGTTCTTCGTTTAGTTTAAAGTTCATGCAAATCTTCTCCAGATTGATTCTTATTCTTTCTTTTTCAATCCCTTGAATTTTTAAAGTATGTGTACAGATTGTTATAGGTTTTATGGAGATCTTCTGTTGTTAATTTTGTTTTTCCTATGATAGGCATAAAACTGGAGTCTCCGACCCATCTTGGTATGACATGCAGATGATAATGATGGGCGACCCCGGCTCCGGCGCTGTGGCCTATATTCATTCCGGTGTTGAAACCATGGGGATTATAGACCTCACGAAGGATTTCCAGGGATTTTTTCAAAATATCAATCATTTCGTAAGAGGTTTTTTCCCCAGCCTTTTCAATTGAGTCAAGATGTTTATAAGGAGCTATCATAAGATGTCCTGGTGAATAGGGATATTTGTTGAGGATTATGAAGTTATGTTCTCCCCGGTAGAGAATGAGATCTTGTTTGTCTTTTTTTCTTTTTGCAGCCGTACAGAAGAAACATTCTTTCATTTTATGTGCATTTTTTACGTATTGTTTTCTCCATGGAACGGTTTTATATTCCATTATTTGTTTATGCTCTGTTTCAGGATTTTGCTTGGTTTAAAATAGATCACTTTTTTGGAAGGGACTTTGACCGGCTCTCCGGTTCTCGGATTTCTTCCTGACCTTGAATCGCGTTTTCTTATACGGAAGCTTCCGAAACCCCGCAGCTCGATTTCTTCGCCTTTTTTCATGGCATCCTTTAGTGTATTGAAAAAAATATTGACCCCTTTCTCTGCTTCCTGTTTTGTAATGTTCATGTCTTTTGCCAATTTGTTGATTAAATCAACTTTTATCATGCTTTATTCTCCTTTTCTTTTTTTGATTTGATTTTAGGGGTTTCTATATTTTTGAGCTGGTCCTTCATAATATCGCCAAGGGTATGTTTTGTATCTTGGCTCTGCATGTATTTTTTGTACTCTCTTTTTTGCATTTCCAGTTGAGCCTTTTTAAAGCTCAAGGAGATTTTCTTGTCTTTTTTGTTCATCTTTAGTATTTTTGCCAACCTTTCCTCGCCCACAGAAAAGGCATCTGAAGGATTTTCAATTTTTTTCTCGCTGAGTTCTGACACAAACACGACCCCTTCGATCCCTGGCGTGATTTCAACAAACACACCGAAATCGACGATCCTTACTATTTTCACATTGACGATATCACCAATCTTCTGGCGCTCGAAGAAGTCCTCCCAAATATCTCCTTCCAACTGTTTGATGCCTAGTGATAGTTTTTCTTTTTCAACATCTATACTGAGGATAATAGCTTCAATCTCATCCCCGGTCTTTAATACATCAGAAGGATGATTTATTTTTTTCCAGCTTATATCTGATATGTGGATGAGCCCCTCTACTCCTTTTTCAACTTCTATGAAAGCTCCAAACGCTGTTATATTCGTGATTTTTCCTTTCACTCTTTTACCGGGGCCGTATTTATTTTTGAGTGTTTCCAGGGGGTGGGGGTTGATTTGTTTGAGACCCAGTGAGATTCTTTTCTCAGCCGGGTCAACATCAAGGATGCTGACGAATACTTCTTCACCCAGAGAGAGGACCTTTTTAGGGTGCACCATTTTCCTTGACCATGTCAGATCAGATATATGGATCAAACCTTCCACTCCTTTTTCTAATTCGATAAAAGCTCCGAAATCCGTTAGATTAACGACCTTTCCTTTGACCTTTTGTCCCTCCTTGTATTTGTCTTCGATGTCCTCCCATGGATCTTTGGTGAGCTGTTTGTAGCCTAGGGAAATTTTTTCTTCTTTTTCATCAAAATCAAGGATAACCACTTCAATCTTTTCGCCGATTTTGAAGAGGGCAGAAGGATGATTTACTTTTCCCCATGACATGTCTGAAATATGCAAAAGCCCTTCAATGCCTCCTAAGTCGATAAAAGCGCCGAAATTGGTAAGGGTTTTGACCTCTCCCATAAAGGTTTTTCCTTTTTTCAATTGAGAAAAAACCTGTTTTTTCTTTTTTTCTTTTTTATCGAAAAGAAGCAATTTGCGGGAAACTACAGCATTTTCGCTTTTTCGGTCGAATTTTATGACCTTAAATTTAAATCTTTTTCCGATTATCTCGTTAGGGTCTTTAATCGGTTTTATATCTGCATGAGAATCAGGGAGAAAGGTCTTTATTCCCACATCAACAAGATATCCTTTGTTTACTTTTTCTGAAACTTTTCCGATGATCCAATTATTGTATTTATAGGCTTTTTCAAGGTTATCAAGCGCCTTTGCAGCAATGGCTTTGCTTTTTGACAGAGGCAGATAGCCGTCCTTTGGGGAGGTCCTTTCCAGGATTGCCTCTATTTCATCGCCCGGATTGATTTTTTTTATGTTTTCCGGATCGCTGAAATCTTCAACCGGAATAATACCTTCTGATTTTGATCCAATGTCGACCAAGACAAATGAGGGTGTTATTTTCAGGACTTTTCCCTTGATAAGTTTTCCTGGTATTAATTCAGATGCTTTGAATTTGTACTTATCAAGCAGAGCTTCATAGTCTTTTGTTGAGATGTGGTTGTTGTTTTTTGTTAACTCTGACATTGTAGTGTTTTCTCCCTGTGATATTGATGTTTGAAGTTGGATTTGATTTTTTTTGATACTTCGTTGATGACTTCAGGAGGAGTGGATGCCCCCCCTGAAAGGCCTATTTTGTTAGCCCCTTGTATCATCTCTGGTGTGATTTGTTTTGCATTCTCAATAAAATAAGTGTTTTTCAGGATCCTCTTCGAGATTTGATAGAGCTTGTTTGTATTTGAGCTGTTTTTTCCACCGATTATAAACAGAACATCGACGGAAGAAGCTAGTTTTGAAGTGGCATTCTGGCGGATTTGAGTTGATTTGCATATGGTATTGTGAATGTTCAATTCCTCCGTACACTCAATCAGCGCTCCGGTCACTTCCTTGAATGTATTGAAGTCTTGAGTGGACTGACTGATGACCGCGCGCTTCTTTTTAAAAGGAAGCTTTCTGGCCTCCTCCTCATTTTCTATGATAATGCCCTTGCCTAGGCTGTGTCCCTTCAGACCTATTGTTTCAGGATGTTTACTGTTTCCGACAATGATGATTTCATCCCCTTTTTCAGCCAGTTTGGATACTAGTTTTTGTATGTTTTTGACAATGGGGCATGTGGCGTCCACTATTTCAATATTTTTTTGATTCAGCAGATCATACATTTCAGGAGAAGCACCGTGGCTGCGAATAATAATAGTTCCTTCTTTGATTTCTTCTGGGTTGTTTGCAGGCCTTATCTCCCTTTTTTTTAATTCCTCGATGACCTGGGGATTATGTATGAGGTCCCCTAAGGTGTAGACTTTTCCGGATTTAAGCCGGCGAGTTTTCTTCGCTATCTGTATAGCCCGCTTGACTCCATAGCACAATCCTGAATTTTTTGCGATTTTGACTTCCATTTTATCCTTATAATTAGCCTGCATTATTCACAAGTCGAGGTTAGTGCAGAATAAAAAAAATACCATTGCCGTTTCTTTATGAATAAATCAGGTTAGTTGGATATACTATAAGAGAAAGATATTTTTGTCAATGCTAAATATAGGTAAAATCTTAACTTAGGCGGTTTTTTTATTCTTCTTCGTATTTTTCCGCTATTATCTTTTCGATTTCTTCTTTACTTGGAAGATCTTCGAGGCTGTTGAGTTCAAAATAGGCAAGGAAATGTTTGGTTGTTCGGTATATTAATGGTTTTCCCGGGCTTTTTTTCCTGCCTACGATTTTAATGAGTTTTTTCTCAAGGAGGGTTTTCAAACAGTGGCTTGCATCCACTCCCCTAATAGCTGATATTTCTGCCAGAGTGGTCGGCTGGTGGTAGGCAATGGTTGATAGTGTTTCAAGGGATTCCCTTGAGAGCTTCTGTTTTTTTTCATGCTTCAGGAGCCGTTTTATATACACATCATATTCATTCTGAGTGGCAAAGAGGTAGCCTCCGGAAGCCTGAATAATGGTGATGCCTCTCTTGTTTTCCGAATAATACTCTGTTAATTCAGCGGCGGCACGTTCAATTTCTTTATCCGGGAATTCTTTCAGGATATCTTTGATCTTATCCAATGACAGGGGGTCTATGGACACAAAAATGAAAGCTTCAATAATATTTTTTAAATCCTTTTTCATTCTTTCACTTCACTTCTCAACCATACTTTTATCCTGTGAAACAGGCTTTCTTGAACGGCAATAACCGTTCTTTCGCTTATCAGCTCCAGAAGACAAAAAAAAGCCACCATTGATTCTTCGAGTGTCTTCTGGCTGCCAAAATATTCAAGAAAATCGAGATAAGAATAGTTTTTTAAATATCTGATGATGTCCTGCTTTTTTTCTTTGACTGAAAAGTCTTTTCTTTTAATGACTCTTATCCCGTCTTTTTCTTTTCTTAACATGAGCTTAAAAAATACTTCAGCGACATCAAAAAGGGACACTTCGATAAAGTCAAGTTCTTGAAAAGACACTGATCTGGGAAGGGCTGTTCTTTTCCATTTTTTTATCTGTTTTGCTTCTTTTTCTCTCAAGATTTTGCAAGCTGCTTTTATATTTTCATAATCCAACAGCCTTTCAACAAGAGTTTTTCGCGGATCCCCCTCTTCTTCTTCGTAGGTTTCCCGCGGCAGAAGCATTCGTGATTTAATATGGATAAGAAGCGCTGCCATGAGAAGGAATTCGGATTCCCTTTCAAGATTTATTTTTTTTTTATTGTCCAGATATCTCAGATATTCTTTTGTTATGGAAGCAATCGGAATATTATGAATGTCTATTTTCTTTTTTTTTATCAAAAAAAGGAGAAGGTCTAGAGGGCCTTGAAAAACCTCCAGATCGATTTGATAACTTTGAGAGCTCTCCATTTTACCTGACAAGTTCATAGAAAAATATTCAGAACCCGATTTTGTTTCTCACTTCTTCCATGGTTGCCCTGGCTTTTTCCCTGGCCTTCAGGTTTCCCTGCTCAAGTATTTCCCATACAAGGTCGGGATTTTTTTCGTAGATCTTTCTTTTTTTCCGGAAGCTGGAAAGTTCCTTGATGAGAGTATCGATGATAACTTGTTTGCAATCGACACAGCCGATCCCGGCGTTCCGGCATCCTCGAATGATCTCTTCTCTTTTTGTTTTTGATACAAAAGCTTTATGCAGGGTGAAAACAGGGCAGTCATCAGGATTCCCAGGATCTTTTCTTCTCTTCCTTTTTGTATCTGTCATCATAGTTGAAATTTTATCTTGGATTTCTTCCGGGCTGTCTTTTAAGTTGATTGAGTTGTTAAAGGATTTGCTCATTTTACGCCCGTCTGTTCCGGCTAATTTCGGTACTTCTGTAAGCATCATCTGTGGTTCCGGGAAAACCTTCCCGAAGAGGCGGTTAAAGCGGCGTGTGATCTCTCTTGCCAGCTCAAGGTGATAGGCCTGGTCTTCCCCCACAGGGACGACATTGGCTTTGTACATAAGGATATCAGCAGTCTGCAGTACGGGATATCCGAGAAATCCATATGTATTTATTTCTTTTTCTTTCAGCTCTTTTTGCATTTCTTTGAAAGTGGGTACTCTTTGAAGCCAGGGAAGAGGGATGATCATGGAAAGCAGCAGATGAAGTTCGGCATGTTCTTTGACTTCTGACTGAATGAATAGAGTGCTTTTTTGAGGATCCAGTCCAATGCTCAGCCAGTCTGCCGCCACTTCAAAGGTGTTTTTCTTTATAGCTCTTGAGTTCTGGTATTCGGAGCTGAGAGCGTGCCATGTGACTATTGAATAATAACACTGATATTCATCCTGGAATTTGATCCAGTTTCGAAGGGCACCGGCAAGATGACCGAGATGAAGGGGGCCGGTAGGCCTCATGCCGCTGAGAACGGTTTTGTTTTTTTCCATTTTTATAGAATAATCGAAATAATAACAATTTGTATAGGCCTTATAATAAGGTTAAGCAGGCCTAAATACAACAGACCCAGTATAATAATAAAGCCGAAAGGACGGATTTTATCATACATCCTGCTTGCTTCTTCAGAAAGGAAACCGGTGATAATCCCGCTTCCGTCAAGAGGTGGGATGGGGATAAGATTGAATACAGCGAGAAGCACATTTAAAAACACAGCATAAAATAAAATCACGGCCAGCCCCTCCATAGGGCGAAAACCCCCTTGAATACCTCCTCTTCCCATTAAGAAAGACCTTATGAAATAGCTGGTGTTCGGATTGACCGCTTTGAGAAGAACGATGGCTATGAGAGAAACAAAGGCAGCCAAAAGATTAGCTGCGGGGCCGGCTGCAGATATGAGCATATTATCCCGTTTGGGGTTTTTTAGATTTGCCGGATTGACGGGCACAGGCTTTGCCCAGCCAAAGGGAGGCGCTCCCATTATGATGAGGATAGCAGGCATGAGAACCGTTCCAATGGGATCTATATGAGGTACTGGATTCAGGGTGACCCTTCCCATAATATGAGCTGTGGGATCTCCCAGTTTGTAGGCGGCCCATCCGTGAGCCGCTTCGTGTATGGTTATGGCGAAGAGAATCACGAACAGGCTTATAATGATAGTGACTATATCCATTGGTTTAAAGACAATTTATAGCATAACTGGGGATTTCCGTAAAGCCTAAGTTATATTCAAAGGACGGGGAGGTATTTTTCTATCTCATATTCGGAGACCTGTTTATCGAATTCTTTGGACACTGATTTGTTGTACTGCTCAATCTCGTATTTTTTATTGAGGAGGAATTTCTGAAAAAGGTGTTCTCCAAGAGCTTCCCTGACAAGTTTGCTTTTTTTCATTTTGCGGAGAGCGTTGTGAAGATTCGAAGGAAGGGTATTGATATGAAGCTTTTTTTGACTGCTCCGGCTCATATTAAAGATGTTGTCTTCGACCGGTTTTGGCAGTAGGGATTTTTTCCGGATTCCATCCAGTCCTGCCGTGATAGTGGTAGCGAAACAGAGATAGAGATTGCATGCCGGATCAGGAGATCGGAGTTCAATACGTGTGGCCTCTTTTTTTCCGGGCTGGTATTCAGGTACTCTGATATAAGCAGATCTGTTTTTTTGTCCCCATGCGATATATACAGGAGCTTCATATCCCACAATGAGCCTTTTGTATGAGTTAGTCCACTGACAGAGGACAGCACAGATATCCGGTGCGTTTCTTATGAGCCCGGCAGTGTAGTGTTTTGCCGTATCGGAGAGATGATAAGGGTCCTTTTTCTCAAAGAAAATATTTTCTTCTTTTCTCCAAAGAGATTGATGAATATGCATCCCGCTGCCGTTTTGTCCGTTTAGGGGTTTGGGCATGAAGGTCGCATAAAGATTATGCATTCGGGCTACTTTTTTGACCATATAGCGAAAGGTCATACACACGTCTGCCATCTCAAGAGCGCTCAGGTATTTGAGGTCGATTTCATGCTGTCCATTTGCGACTTCATGGTGGTCATATTCAGATTCTATGCCCATTTTTTTCAATAGAATTTGGATTTCCTTTCTAATCTCCCCATGCAGGCCTCCGAAAAAATACCCTCCTTCATCCAGAGGCTGAGCATTTTTCTTGCCGGGAAATATGAAAAATTCGAGTTCAGGCCCCAGTTTTATATCGTCTATTTTAAATTCCTGCGCTGCTTTTTTTAGGGCCTTTTTAAGGACATATCTTGAATCTCCTTCATAATGATCTCCTTCAGGTGTCAGAATATCTCCAAACATTACAGCCTCTTTCCATTTTACGTTTTCGGCAAATCCCCGGTATTCCCATGGAAGGATCCTGAAAGTGGATGCTTCGGGTTTAATGATAAGGTCGCTTTCCTCGATTCTGACAAAACCTTCAATGGAAGAACCGTCAAATCCTTTGCCCTGCTTAAAGGAGGTTTTGAGTTCCTGGCTTGGGATCGCAAAATCCATATGCCTCCCTAGAATATCAGGAAATATGATTCTTACAAATTCAATCCCGTTATCAGGATTCAGGACTGTATCAAGGATTTCTTGCTGTTCTTTATACCCAAAATATTTAAGTTTCTGGTCTCTAAGCACGGCCGGTTTCCTCCTTTTATATTTATGAAGATTTGATGTTAACCTGACCTATTCATAAAAAAATGGCGATGTTCATTTTTTTACCTTACAGGCAAGCCGACCTTACAGCATCTGCTGCAACCTCGACTCGTGGATAATCCAGGTTAAATATATTTTTATATATAATAAAGGAGAACTAATGTCAAATAAATATTGAAAAATAACTATAAATGTTTTATTTATTATAATTATAAATGACAAATGTAGGAGGAAAACCATGATAGATGACTTAGATCGGAAAATCATTCGAGTTTTGAATGAAGATGCGCGAAAGAGTTACAGGGAGATGGCCAAACAGCTGGGAATCTCTGTGACCGCTGTGATAAACAGGATGAAGAAATTTGAAGATTCGGGTGTCATAAAGGGTTATATTCCTGTGATAGACCGGGAGTATTTTGGTATCAACCTGACAGCCCTTATCGCGCTTCGTTTGAGACAGGGAAATCTTCTTGATATCCAGAAGCAGATAGCCCAAGATGACCGCATAGCTGGGGTGTATGATATCACAGGGGAATGGGA
Source organism: Candidatus Aminicenantota bacterium (assembly GCA_021162615.1). Taxonomy (GTDB): domain Bacteria; phylum Acidobacteriota; class Aminicenantia; order Aminicenantales; family Aminicenantaceae; genus WJMT01. The sequence continues at coordinate 15,460 of JAGGYH010000130.1, read as the reverse complement.
TTCATTGATTATAGGGTATTTCAAAGACAGGAAAGACCTGAATGATTTTATAAAATCAATGCTTTTAAAAAACAGTGTTGACAGGTCAATAACCCATATTGCATTGAATATTGTAAAGGAAGAAAAGCGGGTTATTGTCTAGCAAATAGACAAAACCCCTTATTTTGTTATAATTGAGCTGATGAAGAGATTACGCTTGATTTTCGCTGTTGTTTTATGCCTTAGAATCTTTCCGTCTTATGCGCTCTCCAATGCTGATATAAATTCATATAAGATTGAAGAATTTATTGAAGCGTTTAAAAAATCCATTGAAAAAAAAGACTTCAATACCTATAAAGAAGCTTTTTCATCAGACCTGGAAAATATGGAAGCTGCCCAATTAGAAAATTATTTTATTGAGTTCTCCATGAGTTCTGTATTAGTGGAGAGTATTTCTATAAACAAACAGGATTCATTTCAGCCGAGAGTTTATTTAACACTGTTATTTCAGAATTCCTATTCCCTTATTTTGGATACCTGGCAGCTTGATATAATCAGAGTGGACGGGTACTGGAGAATTCTGAATAAAGACAGCATAGGGCAGACACAGACTCTTTACAAGCTGGAGATCCCTTCAGGGAGAAGTGAAAGAGTAAAAAGAGTCGAGGTCAAACATAAGGACATCTCCATTACTTTTAGAGATCCCATTGTCTTTTATGACAATATCCCGGGAATTGAAACAGGCTTGATTCTTATCGGAAAAGGGCACTTAGAATTCACTCCGTCTTTACCTAGAGAACAGCATAATTTGGAATTATTAAATAACGACAGGTCTCTAAGAAGCAGCATTGATTCCATTTATCTGAGATTCAGCCCAAGCTTTTTTAAAGAAAACATAAAAATAGTCAGGGGCGCGGAAGAACCGAAGCCGATTGAAAGGCCTGAAATAGATCTCGCCAGTGATATTTTTAGGAAAAATTACCCTAGGTCTTTTACTGTGAGAAGCTCTCTGACCCACGATTTTTTTTCCATTCTACCTCAGGGAGAAGAGGCGGCTTTTGAATTCAGAGTTAATAAAATGGGAGAATTGACTTATATTTTTTCCCCCTTTGCCTTTGAAGAAATAAATCTCTATCAATGGAAAAAAGAAAAGATTATCTGCCTGTATTCGCCTCCCATAGAAGGGGAGGGGAAGAGATTGTTTGTCTCATTCGGGCAGCAGTGTGATGTGAAGGATTATCAATTGGATGTAAATTACAATCCGAGAGATAATCATTTTTCGGGTATGGCGAGGATCACATTCGAATCAAAGGTCAGGAGGTTAAGCAGCATCAAGCTGATATTAAATCCGGCATTAAAGATTTTACGCATTAATGATAAAGAGCAAAACAGGTTATTTTTTTCCCAGGATGATTTCAGGAAGACGATCTATGTCTATCTCCTGGATCAGTTAGCAAGTGGAGAGCTGGGCGAAATCGACATATATTACAGAGGAAAACTGCCTCCTTTAGAGGGAGCTTCTGACACCTCAGAAGCCCTGCAAAGGGAGTCAAAAATAGAATTTGTTGAGACAGAAGACAAATTTTATCTTTACAGCCGTACTTCATACTGGTATCCAGCTCCTTCTGAAGAAGACTATTTCACAGCCCGGCTTAAATTAGTGCTCCCTTATGGTTATTCCGCTGTTTCTAACGGCAGGCTGGTTAATGACTTCAATATGAAGAGAACGGATGGCACAGAAGGAATGGATGAAAACGATCATTCAGTCTTTATTTTTGAGGTCAAAAACTATATTAAATACCTTTCATTTATTACCGGGAAGCTGAAGAAAGAAGGGGAACACAGTGAGTCCATCCCTATTGATTACTACAGAGGTCCCAGAACCCAGGCTTATACCGGGCGTATTTTTAAGACAGCGGAGGAAGTGATCGATTTTTATCAGAGCCGATTCGGCCCCTATCCTTTTGATAAATTGAGCATTGTCAGAAATGTGGGAGTGAATAAGGGGGGGCAAAGCCCTCCGGCGTTAGTTGTCATTAATGATTTGCCGCGGATGAGCGGTGTGAGTTCCCGACGGATGACAAGAAGCCCGGTTGATCTTTCCAGATGGGACGAATATTTTCTTGCTCATGAAATAGCTCATCAGTGGTGGGGACAGGGAGTATCATGGGAATCCTATCATGACCAATGGATAAGTGAAGGATTGGCTCAATTTTCAGCTTCTCTTTTTTTGAGGGAAAAGTACGGAGATGATGATTTCGGTGATATATTAAAGAAGTATTCCACATGGACAAAAAAAAAGAGCGAGTGGGGTTCTATTATGATGGGTTCCCGAATAAGCCACCTTGATTTTGAAGCGTACCAGTCTATTATTTATAATAAAACAGCACTGGTTTTGAATATGTTAAAGGATATGCTCGGGGATGAAATGTTTTATTTAGGGATGCAGAGATTTTTTCTCCGTAATAAATACAGCGCAGCAAACACGAGATCATTTATCAATATATTCAATGAGCTTGCTGAAAATGATTTGGATGATTTTTTCATAGGTTGGTTTGAATCTTATCATCTGCCTGATGCAAAAGTGCTGTATTCTATAGAAAAAAACAGTTCTTGTTTCATCTTAAGATTAAACGTAATCCAGGATAACCGGTTTTTTATGTTTCCATTATGGCTGGAGTGGAAAGAAAGTGGAAACAGAGTGAGAAAAAAGATACTAGTGAATAAAAAGGTAGTCAGTTTTGAATTTCAAACGAAACACAAGCCGAAAAAAATTAGGATCAATCCTGATGACGCTGTTCCAGGTTGGTTCCATATCCGGAAGTCATAAAAGGATGTTCCCTTATTCTTTCTGACTGCTATTTGTTTCTATATTCAGGCGCTTTATCATTTCATTTAAGGTCGTGGGTTTGACACCCAGAAGGTCTGCTGCTTTCTTTTGAATTCCATTGGATTTTTTCAATGCATCGATTACGGCATTTTTCTGAAAGATACGGGTTCTTTCCTTAAGCTTGAGATTGTGGTCTGAGACGAGAAGGTCGGTTTTTCCGGTGATTTTTGACTTGAGGAGGAAGGATGGGATTTGTTCTCTTCCGATTATCTTTGAACGGGTCAACACAACGGTCCTCTCTATGAGATTTTCGAGCTCCCTCACATTTCCGGGCCAGGAGTAATTTTCGAGAAGTTCCATCAAATCTTCAGTTACTTTAAGATTTTCTTTGTGGTTTTCTTTGGAGTAGAGTTCGAGAAAGTGTCTGACCAGAAGAGGGATATCTTCTTTCCTTTCCCTGAGAGGCGGGATCTCTATTTTTATGACATTGAGACGGTAGAAAAGGTCTTCTCTGAAATGATTTTTATTGATGAGTTCTTCAAGATCCGTATTTGTTGCAGCGATGACTCTTGTGTCCACTTTAATGGTTTTGGTGCCTCCCAGTCTCATGAATTCTTTCTCCTGCAGCACTCTGAGGAGTTTTGCCTGAGTTTCCAGGTTAAGGGAAGAAATTTCATCAAAGAAAATACTCCCTTTGTCTGCAGCTTCAAACAATCCCTTTTTTTGGCTGACAGCTCCTGTGAATGCGCCTTTTACATGTCCGAACAGGTGGCTTTCCAGGAGTTCTGGGGGCAGAGAGCCGCTGTTCACCGTGATAAAAGGAAAATTAACGCGTTGGCTGTTATGATGGATAGCTTTTGCAACCAGCTCTTTTCCTGTTCCGCTTTCTCCTTGAATAAGGATGGTGCTCCGGGTCGGGGCTGCGGCTTTTATGACCGCAAAAACATCCTGCATGTTTTTACTCTTGCCTATTATTTGATCGAAACTAAATTTCCTTTTAAGCTGGTCTTTTAACTGGATGTTTTCTTCTTGAAGTTTTTTATGTTTGATAGCTCTTCTCAAAGTGATAAGAAGTTCATCATGCTGGAAGGGTTTTTGGATATAATCAAAAGCCCCTTTTTTCATAGCTGTGATCGCTGATTCAACTGAAGCATATGCTGTGATGATGATCACTACGGCGTGAGGGTCGATTTTTTTGATTTCCTGTAGCACTTCTATTCCATTCATCCCGGGCATGAGAAGGTCCAGAAGAACCAAGTCAAAAGACTCGGTTTTATGTTTTCTTAATGCTTCCTGGCCGTTGGAAGAGAGTTCGCATTGATATCCTTCGGAGACGAGCAGGTCTTCCAGTACTTCATGGATTATTTTTTCATCGTCGATGATGTGAATGGTTTCTTTTTCTGGCATTTTTTATACCGATAAAGATTTATCTTCCTGCTTTTTTTTCTGTTTGATGGGGATGAAAATAGTAAAAACGGTTCCTTTTCCCACAATGCTTTTTACGTCGATATGTCCTTCATGTTCCTTTATTATAGCATAGCTGATAGAGAGCCCGAGGCCTGTTCCCTTGCCAAATCCTTTTGTTGTGAAAAAAGGATCAAAGATGTTAGCTAAGTGTTGGCCCTTAATACCAACACCTGTGTCCTTGATCTCAACAGCATTATAATCCTCTTGCTGGTAGAGGCTTATTCCGAGTGTTCCTCCGTCAGGCATGGCATCAAGCGCATTGAGAATAATGTTGATGAAGACCTGCTGGATCCTGTCTTCCTGGGCCCAAACCGGTTTGACATCTTTAAGATCTAACTTGAGATTGATATTCATGTTTTTTAATTTATAGTCGATAAGAGAAATGATGGAGCGCAGGCTTTCCTTAAGGTTGATTTGTTGAAGGCTGGATTTCGAGGGATTTCGTGCCAGATTAAGCAGATTTTTTACGATTTTCCCTACTCTGTCAGTCTGGGTTTCGATTTTTTTTAGGATTTGAGAATGGGGAGAGTTGCTGAGTTTTTTCTGGAGTATTTGAATGTAACTTGATATGCCCGTCAAGGGAGTGTTTATCTCGTGCGCCACTCCTGCAGAAAGGAGCCCTACGGAAGCCAGTTTTTCTGAGGTTAAAAGTTGCTGTTGAAGGGAAATTTTTTCTGTGGTGTCATCAAAGACTATGATTGTGCCGTAGGGATTCATTTTATTGTCAAGAAGCGGGGTTTTTGCGATGTCGAAAATTTTCTTTTTTCCTTGAGGAAGGTCAAGGGTGATCTCGCTGAGAAGGCGGAATTCCTTCTGGGTGTCTGATGGAAAGAGTGCCAAATAATTTTTTTCTCCCAAGACCTGACTCAGTTTCTTCCCCTCTACCTCTTCTTTTTTTTGAGAAAATGTATCTTCCAAGACGCGATTCCAGCCTATTATTTTTCCTTTTTGATCCATGACCGCCACTCCTACAGTCAGGCTCTCAATAATATTTTCGCTGTAATCCTTAAGCCGCTCGAGTTCAAGAGCTCTGTCCCTGGCTTGATCATATAAGGTGGCGTTTTCCAAGGCCAAGGCCATAGGAGAAGAAATGGTCCGTAGAAGCTCCCAGTCATCTGAATTCAGAAATGTGTTGTCTTTTTTCTTTCCCATGGCCAGACATCCGATGAGTTTTTCTTCCACTTTGAGAGGAAGAAGATGGAAAAATCCGAGTGCTGAGAGGCTGTTGTCTTTTGATAGTGTTTTTTGTTCCTCTGTGATCGAATAAAGCGAGACAAAATCCTCTTTTTTTATTTTATTTAAAAGGCGGCTGTCTATGTTTATGTGATTTTGGGGCGAGGGGGGATTTCCCTTAAAATTTTGAATGTAGAAAAGATTCTTTTTGCTTTTTGCCGGAAGCAAAAGTGCGGTCGAGATAAGGGATAAAGCATTTGAGATCAAGTCCAGGAGTGATTTTGATAGTTTTTGAAGGTCTTTCTCCCTGCTTAATTCTTGACTTATTGAAAGAAGGATTTTTCTGTATTTATAACTTCTTTTGTAAAAGACCCTGTCCAGAAGAGACTGGATCAGTTTTTTTAAGGGAGTGAACAAAGTGGCGCCAAGGATAATGGCCAGAGCACCCAGAATAAGAGCATTTAGTCTGTTCTCCGGTAATATTTTTGTCTGAGAGCTCACAATAAAATAAAGGATGGCAATCACTACATAGGAAGAGACCAGAGTTATGGCTTTTTTTAGGATGACTTCCAGGTCCATGAGCCTGTATCTTGAGATAGAATAGGCGAACGTCAGGGGAATCAGAGCCTGCAGTATGACAGTCATTTCTGCGATTTTTGATGGGACAGCTCCGAGTATGTACGGGATGGAGTATAAAATCGAAAAAGGAATGATGCATAAACCAAGGCCGTAGGCGATCCATTTGAGCTGTTTTTTTATGATGAAATCAGTGAACCTATATAAGTCATGTATGATGATCCCAAAAGCTATAAGGGTTAAAACAGTGAAATGAGAAAGGCCGAGTTTTTCTAAAGTTTTATAATACCGGCTTATAAAGGATTCTGTAAAATTAAAAAAGTTAGGAAGGTGAATGAAAATCCTGGTCAGAAGAAGGGCAGCTCCCGGAAGATAGAGCACGGCCCCTGAAGAGAGGATCTTTTTGGAAAACTTTTTTCTTTTAGGGAAGATAAGGAAGAAGTGCAGTAGAAGGGGGGGGAAAATTACAAAGGCGATTTTATCAATCCAGTAGAATATATAATCCAGAGTATCGAGATGGCCTGTGGGCGAAAAAACATAGATGCAGTAAGCGGTGAGTGATATGAGGAAAAAGAATATATAGGGGAGAGAGAATCTTCCGCCGGCGTTCAAAAGAATAATGAATCCTATGACAAAAGTGGTGAGCCCAATCAGCGCAAGGTAAAAGTATATCAGGCCTGTTCTTTGTGTTGTGAGAAACAACGAAGGGAATATCTGATCTCCCTTGTGAATGACTTCATAACGGACCTTTTGATTGAGATTTCCCGCTTTCCAGAGCTGCTTGGAGAGATCAATGCTGCTTCTTATGGGGACATCGTTTATGGAATAGAGGATATCCCCCTTATCAATCCCTACCAGATAAGCTGGACTGCCTTCTTCCACTTTGAGCGCTTTAAGCCCTTGGGGAGTTTCCTCCCATGTCACTCCATCTGTAGGCTCTTCCCATACGATTTTTTTATAGATATTGAGACAGCCCAAGGCCAGAAGTATGAGGACAGGGATAAGACTCAGATAGATTGTTTTTTTCATCTTGTATTACAGATCGTTTTTAGGGGCCTGGAATCCAAAACAGTGAATCATTATTGTCACAAACATATTCAGTGCAGTATATGACCCTTTTCAGCTCTTATGGCCCAGCTTATAGGTTGTTGAGAAAGATATCTTCTTAAAACAGGATTTTCTTTAAGGCCCAGTGGTTCGGGATTTCTTTCAAGCAGGGTGGTCATATAGTCGGTCTCTTTTTCCTTGTTTTGGACTGTCTGGAAAGGAAGCCCGTTCATATTCCCCTGGCCCATAGATGAGGAGAGCTGAAAGGGGACTTTATATAAAGAAACAAAGGATGATAAAAGAAAAAACAGGATGATATCAACTAAGACATGTTTCTTCATAACTTTAAAAATAAGGATTTGTTAAGTGTTTGTCAATACACATCAGTGGGGGCGGTAAGGACTGATTTCCCTCTTTTCCTCTGAGCTGTCATCCGGTTCTGAAGTGTTATGATGATTGTTTCAAGAGTTTTCCCTCAATTGACAAAAACAGTATGATTAATTAATATGGAGGTGCTTTTCAAGAGGTTTGATGGTTTGATATGCCTTATTATAATTGCAGGGTAGCAGCTGAGACGGGAGAGGTCTTTTCAGAAACTTTTCTGGCGCCGACATCCGAGGCTTGCTGCAGGCACTTCAGGGAAAGAGGCTTCTGTATTCTTTCAGTTAAACGAGATTGGAAAAAAATAAGGATCGCTGTTTTTCCCCATGAAAAAAGACTCAAAGATAACGAGTTTATCATGTTTAATCAGGAGCTTGTGGCTCTTCTTAAAGCCGGATATCCTGTTCTGAAATGTATAGAGATCGTTACCGGCCGCATAAGGGATATAAGGCTTAAAGAAGTGTTGATGGAAGTAGAAGAAAAGGTTAAAAGCGGCAGCTCTCTTTCAGAAGCTTTTTCACAACACAGCCGTTATTTTCCCACGGTCTATATTGCGTCCATTATGGCAGGAGAAAAAGGGGGAAATTTGCCGGAGACAATAAAGCGTTATATCGGATACAAAAAGGTATTATCCCAGGCAAAGGAAAGGATAAAAACAGCACTGATGTACCCGACTGTACTTGTCGTTTTTTCCTTTGTTCTGATTTTACTGCTTGTCAATTTTATCATACCGAGATTTTCTGATTTTTATTCCGGATTTGGAGCTAAACTTCCTGTCATTACTCAGGCTTTGCTGTCTTTTTCCATGACCATGCAGAGGATTTTTCCCCTGATATTGATTTTGCTTTTACTGATGGTTGCTGCTTTTCTTCGGATAAAGAAGAATGAAAGAGCTCTTGTAGGGATAGATAAGCTGAAGCTTCATCTGCCTTACGGCGGAGTTATATGGAGGGAATCCTCCATTTCCCAATTCTGCCGCACATTAGGGCTGCTTCTGAGCGGGGGTATTTCTTTATTGTCTTCCATTGATATTGCGCGCCGGTCAGTTCCCAATCATTATATTTTTCACAGGATGAGAAATATTCAGGATGACATAAAAAACGGGGAAAATATCTCAAAATCCCTTGAGAGAACCGAATGCTTTTCGTCCCTGGCTTTGGATATGATAAAAGTGGGAGAGACTTCTGCAAATCTGGAAGGGATGCTGTTTGATACAGCTGATGTCTATGACCAAAGGGTTCAGGCTAAAGTTGACCGATTCGTTTCTCTGGTTGAACCCATTATCATTGTATTGATGGGTTTGGTGGTCGCAGGCATGCTTTTGTCTGTGTATTTGCCTATTTTCAATATCATAAGAGTAGCGGGATGATGAGAAATAACAAACAGGATAAGAAGCCTAAGTCATTTAAGGATGCAGAGCTCAAAGCAAAAGAAATGGCTGAGAAATATAAGATTTCTTATATCGACCTTTCTGATGTACCTATCAACAGGGAATTGGTTCAGTCTTTTCCTGTGGATTTCCTGTACAGGTCAAAGTTTATTCCTTTTGAGGAAAATGGGAACAGCGTAAAAATCGCGGTGAGTGACCCTTCGGACATATCTGTCATAGATTCCATTGAGTCCTTTTTGGGTAAAAAAGTAAACGTATTTGTATCTTCAGAGAGGGGGATTTTTGAAGCATTGAGAAAAAGCGAAGCCGCATTACAGGTGCTAAGGGATGCCACAGAAGGATATGTGGTGCAGATCATAGGGAAAGATGAACAGACAGATGAAGACACCATCTCAGCGGAAAAACTGGCAGACCAGGACGGCTCCATAATAAAATTAGTCAATTCAATCATATTCACCGCTGTTCAAAGAAGAGCCAGCGATGTTCATATCGAGTCTAAAGAAGATGACTTGGTCATAAAGTACCGGATAGACGGAGTTCTCAGCGAAGCCATAGATCATATCGACAAGAAATTTCAATCGCCTATAATTTCACGTATTAAAGTCATGTCAGATCTGGATATTGCGGAGCGGCGTGTTCCTCAAGACGGAAAGTTCAGGCTTAAAGTGAAGGATAAGGGGATTGATTTCAGAGTATCCATTATGCCCAGTATTTATGGAGAAGACGCTGTCATACGAATACTTGATAAAGAGATGATAACCGAGGCTGTTTCCGAATTAAAGCTGGATATGCTGGGATTTTCAAAGGAAGTCCTCCATACATTAAAGAGGTATATCGTCAAACCTTATGGTATGCTGCTCGTGACCGGTCCGACAGGAAGCGGGAAAACCACCACTCTTTATGCGGCATTAACCGAAATAAAATCGCCTGAAGATAAGATCGTGACCATCGAAGACCCAGTTGAATACCAGATAGATGGGATTACACAGATTCCGGTCAATGAAAAAAAAGGACTGACTTTTGCCCGCGGGCTTCGTTCTATTTTAAGACATGACCCGGACAAAATCATGGTCGGAGAAATCAGAGACCCTGAAACAGCCCAGATAGCTATCCAGTCGGCGCTGACAGGACATTTGGTTTTTACAACAGTACATGCCAACAATGTCTTTGATGTTATCGGGCGCTTTCTTCATATGAAAGTGGATCCGTACAGCTTTATATCCGCACTCAATGGGGTGCTTGCTCAACGCCTCGTGAGAATTCTCTGCCCAAAGTGCAAGCAAAAAGAACAGATCAGCGAGCAGCAGCTTATTGAATCAGGATTGAAGCCTGAGCAGTACAGAGATCATGTTTTTTATGAGGCGAGGGGATGCGAAGAGTGCCATTTTACCGGTTATAAAGGGAGAACAGCCATTGCAGAGTTTCTTGAGCTTTCTGATGAGATAAGAGAAATGGTTCTGGATAAAAAGCCCTTATCCGAGGTCAAGAAAAGAGCAAAACAGGAAGGAATGACATTTTTAAGGCAGGTTGGTATGGATAAAGTCCTTCAAGGGATGACCAGCTTAAGAGAACTGAATAAGGTTACGTTCGTTGAGTGAATTTTCTGTTATAAAAGCAAATGGAATGAAAAATGAATCTGTTTTGGGATAAATTTATCAACTTCTTTTCCGCACCACCTAAGCTTTTATCCGGTTTCTCTATTTCCTCGAATTACATATATGGAGTCCGTCTTTCAGCAAAGGAAAAAAGCACTGTTGATTCATATGTGTGTGATATCCCGGATGGTGTTGTTCAGCCCTCTTTTATTGAAAAAAATATTATTAAGCCGGATGTCTTAAAAGGAGAATTTTCAAAAGCGGCCCGTAACATGCGTTTGAACAATAAGGATATAGCTTTGATTTTTCCGGAGTTATCTCAGAAGACATTTACTTTTTCTTTTGATTCTCTTCCCAGTGCCTTGCGGGAAAGAGAACAGATCATCCGCTTCAGAATAAAGAAGAGAATGCCTTTTTTACCTGAAGACTCAAGAATTTCTTATGACCTTTTTCCAAAAGGTTCAGGGTTAAGAGCTTTGGTTATCCTAACGAGGACAAATATAATCAAAGAGTATGAAGAGTTTTTCCTGCAGTTTGGATTTAATGTAAGAAAAGCTGTTCCCCCATCCGTCGGTTTGATAAACTTACTGGATATCGGATCTGAGAAAAATGGCCTTCTGCTGAATATTGAGAAAGAGTCATTTTCCTTGTCTTTGTATAAAGACGCTGAATTCATTCTTTACAGACAGAAAAGGTTTGATTTCAAAACAGGGGGTACCGGAACCATCCAGGATAAAATGGGGGATGTTTTTGATGAAGTTGAGAAGACGCTGAATTTTACCGCTGAAGGACTGGACCGCAGGGAAATGAAATTTTGGATAAGAAGCGGGATTGAAGGATATGATAGCTTCATCGAGAAAGCAGAGAAAGAATGTGAATGTTCCTTTCATAAAATAGGTTCTAACTTAGATGTCAATCTGAATCCGGAGGAGAAGGATAGGCTTTCTCCTGTTTTGGGTGTGCTGTTATGAAAGGAAAGAGACGATTGAACCTGAATCTTGCTGGGAATCCATTGAGAAACAGGAAATTGTTTCGATCGCTGTTTTTTTTCATAGGAGGCCTCTCTGTTTTATGGCTTATCATAGGGCTGACCGTTTTTTGGAAAAACAGAAATGACATTCAAGATATGGAGATGGCTTTAACCGGGATTGAGAATAAAATCAATCATATAAGGAGAGAGGAGAGGGGATATATCACACAAGTCGATAAGCTTTCCCAGGAGAATCTTTCCAGAGTCAAGTTTATCAATCATCTTATTTCTCAAAAAGCTTTTTCCTGGACAGAGATGTTCACAGCATTGGAAGAATCTCTTCCTGACGGCTGCTATATTGTTTCCATATCTCCTGTTGAAATGGGAGATTTTAAAACGCAGGTCAAACTGGAAGTGGCTTCAACAGGATTGGATCCTCTGTTTCAATTCATTGACAATTTATACGCCATGGATTTCAGCTGCGTAAGGCTTATTAGGGAAAGAAAGGGCGAAACAGGCTCTTTTATTTCAGAAATATCTTTGGATTATGACAAAACTCAATAGTCTTTTAAATCTCAAGGAACGAAGAACACTCTTCTTTATGGGGCTCTTTTTGTTTTTTGTGGTTTTGTTTCATATTTTTATTGTCGGGGGGCAAACAAAGACCCTCTCCCGTTTGCACCAGGCTTTTTCTTCCAAGGAGGCAGAATTAACCGATTTAAATAAATCCGCTGCAGAGAAAAGGGAAGAGTGTGAGAGATGGATCCAAGCAGGAGAGGATCTCAAATATTTAAATGACCATTATTTTTATCAAGGCGAGAGGAGTATTCATAAAATCAGGTCAGACCTTAACGGATTGTATAAAAAGACAGGCGTACAGACTTCTGATATCAGGTATGAGTATCATGAGAATCCAAAAGAAGCCATACAGAGCATATCCGTATCTTTGAGCATCACGGGATCGTATCAGATGATAAAAAGGTTTCTCTTTGAAATAGAAAATTTAGAAAGATTCTTATATGCGGATAAAATCATTTTTGAGAATATTGAGAGAGGGAGTGAAAAAGTCAGGCTAGGGCTTTCCTTGTCGGTTTATTATGCAAAGTAAAAAAATTTGGGCACCAACAGCTGTTGTTTTTATTGCGTTCTTTTTCTATACACATTTGTTTTCATTCACAGTACAGGAAAAAAGCAGGGATGAAAGCAGGAAGACGAGACTTATTCTGGTGGATTTACTCAAACAAAGAAAAAATGAAATGAAGAAGCCTGTAAAGAATATTTTTACAGGAAAAAGAGAGGAAGGTCCTTCTGGCTCTGGAAACAGAGGAATACCTGGCACAAATAGACCAGCCGACGATTCAGGTCAAAGGGCCGATGCCTATGCCGGAGAGCAAAAGGAAAGGGATCCGGGGATTCAGGGCTTTAATCTGAAATATATTGGATATGTGGCTTCTTTGGAAAAAAAGGTGGCCCTGATTCTTTATAACGGAGAGTTTTTGGTTGCGGAAAGAGGATATGTTCTCCCGGGAGGGATTGAGGTCATTGAAATCACATCAAGGGCAGTAACAGTTAAAGGATTGGAATCAGAAAAAAGAGTACTAAAACTAGAGGGGGAAGAAAAATGAAAAAATATATATTATGCGTTATTTCTCTCATGATTTTGTGGGGGTGTGCGACCTTTAGCTGGTACTACAAAGAAGGGATTAAGGCGGAAATGGCTCAAAACTGGGATGAAGCTATCCGGTTTTATGAGCAGGCCCTGCTGGAGGACCCTCAAAATTCGGTTTACAGGCTGGCGCTTTTCCGGGCTGAAACCGCAGCCAGGAACGAGCATCTGTATAAGGCCAGGCATCTGGCCGCACAGGGGCAGAAGGACCAGGCCCTTGAAGAGTACCGACAGGCTCTCTCCTATGATCCTGAAAACCGGATGATCTTGGAAGAGGCAAAGATGCTGAAAGAGGGGGAAGTACCCCATGAGAAATCTGTTCGGGAAAAGATAAAGCCTCCTATAGGGCTCAGGGTCAGTGATCAGAAAATAGTGTTGAAATTTATAGAGGAGACGGATCTCCGCTCCATATTTATGGCGCTGGGGAAACATGCGGATGTGAACATCTTGTTTGATTCTCAGTTTCATGACATGCTTTCATCCATTGATCTGGAAGGCATGACTTTTCTGGAAGCTTTGAACATGCTGTGTCTTACGTCCCAGAATTTTTTCAGAATCATAGATGAGAAAACAGTGTTGGTTGTGCCGGATACGCCTCAGAACAGAGCCAAATATGATATTGTGGCTGTGAGGACTTTTTATCTTTCTAATGTTAAAGTGGCAAATATACAGGGTTCGTTGCTTCAAATGCTGCGCAGCTTGTCCCGGGTTCCGCAAATATCGATAGATGAGACCTTGAATTCCATAACAATAAAGGACACGCCGGATGTGCTTGATACGGCAGAGAAATTGATTAAGCTGTGGGATAAGCCCAAAGGAGAGGTCATGATTGACCTGGAAATCATGGAAGTCTCACGGAAAATAACAAGGAATCTCGGGCTCAGTCTTGATTCCTATGCTGTGGGCGGAAGGGCCGTCACGTCTGGAGGAGATGAGAGCTCGGGTTGGATCGGCGTGGATGAGATTGATTTTTCCAAAGCTGGAAATTTTCAAGTCAGCCTTCCTGTTGGGATGCTCCAGTTTTTGGAATCAGATGCAGATACCAAGATCATAGCCCAGCCCAGGCTTCGCGGTGTGGAAGGAGAAAAAATCGAGTATGTTGTCGGCGATGAGGTCCCGATTCCTCAGACCACATTTTCTCCCATAGCTGCAGGGGGAGTCAGCCAACAACCCATCACTTCATTTACTTATAAAAATGTTGGGATAGAGATCTATATAACGCCGGAGATCCATTTTGAGAAGGAAATAACCCTTGAGATGGAAGTAAAGATCAAAGCTCTGGGAGGGTCTGGATTTGGCGACCTCCCTATTATTTCAACACGGGAAGTGAAGAACACGATTAGGCTGAAAGAAGGGGAGACAAACCTGTTGGCCGGACTTCTTAAGGATGAGGAACGAAGGACCTTGAAAGGGATCGCCGGATTAAAGAACATTCCTTTAATCGGAGGTCTGTTTTCGAATATGGACCAGGAAATCAAGCAAACGGATGTGGTGTTGACCATTACGCCTTATATTATTCGTTCAATACCACTAAGAGATGATGACTACAAGCCTGTATGGATGAACCTTGACAAAGGCTTTTCCGCAGGATTGTCAAGTGATATGACACGGAAAGAAATGCTTCAGCAGAGAGGGATGGTTGCGAAGCAGATCGATACAGTTCCGAGAGATGAACAAAATCTTGAAGCCAACAGGATGACTCTTTATCCTCCTGAATACAAGGGAACGAAAGAGAGGAATATTCAAGTAAGGATCAACTTCTCATCAGGAAAAGAAGTCCAGAACATGTCTTTGAATCTTTCATTTGACTCTAAGGTCTTGGAATTAACTGAAGTCAAAAAAGGAAATATCATAGAAAACCTTGGAGAGAATCCTTCTTTCCTGGAAAATACGGACAATTCTTCAGGCATTTGTACAATCGGATTTTCGAGTCCTGATATGGCTTCCGGATTTAAAGGATCGGGAATTTTAGCGATACTTTTTTTTAGGCCTATAGCCTCAGGGGAATGTTCGATATCCGTGTCAGGATACTCATGCCACAGCACTACGGGAGAAAACTTGGAATTTGAAACAAACAGCAGCCATATAACTATCCGGTGAGAGCCGGTGAACAGAGGGAGATGATTGACGAGCACCCAACAGCCGTACTAAAATTCTCATTTGCTGTTCTAACCTGATCTATTCATAATAAAATGGCGGTGTTCATTTTTTACCATAAAGGCGAGCCTATATGGAGTTCAGGTGTGGTCTGTGCTCCCGACTTTCATCAGGCAAGCTGGTTCTTCAGCCCGCTGATTTTTCCACACCGTTCTTTTGGAGGGGAAAACACAACTTTCCCCTTCCAACGCTCGTCCTTTGGACTCGCTGCCTCCCCTTCTCGGGCTCT
>JAGGYH010000115.1 GCA_021162615.1 Candidatus Aminicenantota bacterium | reverse complement strand
GGCGATTGAAAATAAAAATCATAACAAGAAAAATGTGCAGAGATTGCTTCTTGATAAAATCTTGTATATCGCTGAAACAAAATGAATAATATAAACATCGCTATTTTTTTATGAATAGGTCAGGTTAGATTTCTTTAGCAACATTATCCTAAATATTATTCTTCAAATTATGATCGTTTTTAAAAAGATATAAATTTAAATATATGCAAATACTGGCAGCGATAATCAATTCTTGAAATAATCAACCAATTTTGTTTACAATACAGGATATAATACTGTATAATTTACATACAAGGTAGACAAAATGGCAAACACAAAAACATTAGGTCACGTCAGCTCCCGTTTAATCAGCACACTTTATGAAGAAAATAAGGCTATATTTAAAATCAGTGATGCTCAGAGGATACTTGGGAAAGGATATAATGAAACGACAGACCTTTTGAGTGAATTAGTCAAAAGAGAGGTGATAACCCGATTAAAGGCAGGAAAGTTTTTAATTATACCTCAGCAATTAGGTAAAACAGAGCAATATATTGGCAACTGGTTCGTAGCAGGCAGAGAAGTCGTTAATTCCGAAAAATATTATATCGCATTTTATAGTGCCATGCATTACTGGGGCATGTTGACTCAGCCCTTGCTGAAGATTTTTGTCGCTACTCCAAAGAGACAGATTGTTCCTTATGAAATGCGAGGCAAACTTGTTTTTGTTTTCGTATCCAAAAAGTCTATTTGGGGGATTAAAGATGAGTGGATCACTTCAAATGAAAGGGTACGAATATCTGATATAGAGAAGACAATAATTGATGCTTTAACTCATCCGGAATATTGCGGGGGTATAACTGAGGTTGCCAAAGGAATCTGGTTTCTTAAAGAAAAAATTGAATACAAAAAGCTGCAAAATTATATCAGAAAGCATAATAAGAATGTCGTTGCTAAACGTTTAGGATATATTTTAGAGATTTTTGATATTAAACAACCGGAATTACTAAATCACCTAAGGGAATATGCAAAAGACCGCTATGATAAATTCGATCCAAATCTATCTGAAAACAGAATTAATAAAAATAAGTGGCGCTTGATCGATAATGTTGGGAGAGAACAAATCTTAAATTTGGTGAAGCGATAGACGCTTATGATAAATTATTTTCAAAGTCAAAGGCTGGCCGCACGAGCAGGCGTGCCGCCTGAGATTATAGAAAAAGACTATTTTGTAGAGCTTATTTTGCTCTATATTGCAAAAGACAGAGAGTTAAAAGATAAACTTATTTTTCGTGGAGGAACAGCCTTAAGGAAGATATACCTTTCTGATTATAGGTTTTCAGAAGATTTGGATTTTCTAGTCGCGAATATTGAAAATCTTAAAGACTACATAAAATTAATAGATCATATAATTGAAAAAATAAATTTAGAATTCCCCTATAACTTGAAAGAACGTTTTGAGTCTGAAAGTGACAGACTTCAGTTATTTATCAGCTATGACATCATTCCGGAAATCAGGGCAGCTAAGGAATTAAAATTAGATATATTAAAAGACAGTTATATTCCGCCTACTCTAAATAAGCGGATTTTATTTGTTTATGATGCCTTTAGAGACGAGAAGGCTGATCTCAGAATTTATACATTAGAGTCTGTTGCTGTTGATAAAATATGTAGAATACTCGATGTTGATAATGAACCGCGCGATCTTTATGATTTATGGTACCTGCTAGGATTGGGGCTTGACGAAACGGGAATTAAACAAGGATTCAAAAATAAAATCGGTTATGATATCTACTATCCAAACCTTTTAAACGCTATAAAAAATGATGATTACAGACGAAATTGGGAAATAAGATTAACCAAACAAATCAAAGATCTTCCCCAATATAAATCGTTAGTAAGGGAGTTGGAAGAACTGATAGAGAAAAAGCTGATCGGCAGTTAAAGATAATTATATCCTGAATGAATGTTTCACTTCATTCACTCTGGTTTCTAGAGTTGATATGCTTTCTATATAATAACTGCGATTGAGGAGGAGGGAAAAGTGGCAGTTATATGCCCGAAATGTCAGCATGAAAATCCTGAGGATACTCAATTTTGTGGGAAATGCGGTGCCAAGCTAAAAGCAGACAAAGGATTTTCCAAAACCAAAACCTTTATTTCTCCTTCTGAAACTCTGCAAAAAGGGAGTGTGCTCTCCGGACGATACAAAATAATCGAGGAACTGGGCAGAGGCGGGATGGGTGTGGTATATAAAGCTGAAGAGAAACCTTTTATTTCCATGGCCTATATTGAGGGGCATAGCCTGAAAGATAAGATCGAATCAGGTCCCCTTGAGGCAGCCCAAGTGGGATCCTCTGCGCGACAATCCCCACTTTCAGGCTCTAATCAGCCAGATGAACTTTCCAGGAGATGAATAAAAAGAACTATCCCCCTTTTTAGAAAGAGAACCATCCCTGTTTTTATTTAAGATAAGGCAGGATTTTTTGGGAAGGGAGAGCGCCTTGTCTTAAAATTTCAGGTTTGCCGGAGACCAGGCTTATAACTGTGGACGGAAGCTTTCCCTGAGTGTGTCCCCCGTCAACAAGAAGGTCGACCTTGCCGTTAAAAACGTCAAGGGCTTTTTCAGGAGAGGATATCTCCTTTTCCCCTGAGAGATTGGCGCTTGTCGCTGTTATGGGAAACCCGGCTTTTTCCACAAGCTCACTCAGCCATTTATGGTCTGGCCAGCGGATGCCGATGGTTCCTGACCGGCCTGTGATATGTTCAGGGAATCTCTTCGATGCCTTGAGCACTATGGTCAGGGGACCTGGCCAGAATCGAGAGGATAGGGAATAAAAAAGGTCCGGTCTTTCAAGCGTGACTTCCTTAACCTGGTCCATGCCCGATACGATTACAGAGAGAGGCTTTTCACGATCCCTTTGTTTAAGCCTGTAAATCCTTGCCACCGCTTTTTCCAAAAAGCAGTTGGCTCCCAACCCGTAAAAAGTCTCGGTGGGATAGACAATCAGTTTGCCTTTTTGAAGGGCTCTGCTTATCCGTGCAATTTTTTTGCTCTCTATGCGGTCCACATCGATTTTTATGAGTTGGGTTTCCATAGTTAATTTATATCAAACAAGCAAGACAACAGCAAGCCTGTCTAGAGAACACTGCTTTGTGTTTCTCATGAGTTCATATATAATATATCATAGTGAGTATTTTACAACTGACAGAAGAAGAAAGGACATATGACCTTTATAAGTAACACCCCTTTTTTTGCTCTCCCCCGGAAAAGAGAGCTTTATAGTTGGCATATTTTTTGCATCTATGGGCAGTAAAGGAGTAATGAAATGAAAAAATTTTTAATCCTCTTAGCAGCATCCATTCTAATTATCCCCGGAATGCTTTTTTCGGATATCGTAACATTCAAAGTGGGATATTTTATCCCCCGGGCAGACAGTGACCTCTGGCAGATTGAGTTTGAAAACATGGATTTTACAAAAACAGATTTCCAGCACAGCAGTTTCTGTTTTTCCTATGAGTACTTCATCACCAATTATGCCAGCATTCTCTTCACCGTAGAGGGTTACAATGAACAAAAAGTGGGGTTTTACAAGGATTATGTCGGATACACGTTTCCAGACGGAGAATGGGCTTATCCTTCCGAATATCAGGGAGATTTCATTCCTAATCATGTCTTTTCTGTGGCATCAACCCCTGTGGTTGTTTCCATAAAACTTGCACCTCTGGGAAGAGCGCATAAATTCATCCCTTACATAGGAGCCGGAGCCGGGATATTTTTCTGGAGTGTTGAATTAGAAGGAGATACCATCGATTTTTCAGATGAGTGGTATGATACGGCAGAACTAGTCTCCGTCTACCCCATATACAATACCTATGCCAGTGAAAGAGGGCGCATCAGCTTCGGAGCCCAGGCATTCGGCGGATTCATGATCCCGGTCGCAAACAGATTGAGCATAGAAACAGAATTCAAATATGTTTATGTGGAAGGCCGTTTTTCAGATGATCCTTATCATGGATTCCAGGGATTCGAGCCCTTTGATTTGAGCGGATATCAAATATCTCTTGGCGTCAACTACTGGTTCTAACCAATCGAGCTCACGTTTTTTTTAACTTACTGATTATCAAATTGGACACTTTTTTCCCGGAAAGAAGCATCCCCCCAAAAATGGGCCCCATTCTTGGGCCTCCGAAAACAGCATTGGCCGCCATTCCCGTCACATACAGCCCCGGAAACGCCTCTTTGGTATTATCGATCAAGACTTTTTCCCCTTTATCAGCCCACATAGGCTTCTCCCCGATCACATCTCCTGTGGGAGTCAACAGGGCAGCTCCTGATTTCCTTGAGACAACGCGGGCGATCTCTGCATCATGACCGGTCGCATCCAGTACAAATTCACTTCTCATGCTCAGAGGGTCCACATGAATCCGGGCCAGCTCTACAGCCGTCCAATTGACAACAACGCCATTTACCTTTCCATCCATGATCATGACATCTTCAGCGAACATACAGTTGTAGATATGAACTCCCTGTTTCAATGCTTTGTTTAAAAGCATACTCAGGGTTTCTAAAGAAGAAGCTGTATAATAGGTGCCTTTATAATGAACGGTCCGCACTCCCAATTCATCCAGAACCGTTTTGGATTCTTCCTGAATCACGATTTTATTAAACATCATACCACCGCCGGGAAGCCCTCCTCCAGGCCGCAGGGACCTTTCCAAAACAACGACCTTTATTCCAGCCTTGCCTAGATAATAGGCCGCACACAGGCCGGAAGGCCCGGCTCCGCAAATAATTACCTCGGATTCCATGTCATTGAGAAACTCTTTGTAAAACGTCTCTGTGATGGCTCTCGAAATCTCTATTTCGTCTATCATTTTGACCTCTCAACAGCTTTTTTTCATGATGGTATTATAAATTCATATCCTTCCCCGGTCAATGAAATCATTGGAGGGAACTAGTATTTATCATAGGAGATGATCTCACTCAGCTCTTTGCGCCCTCTGTCTCTCGGTTCTTCGTCCGGATAACCTAACGGAGTCAAAGCAAGCACCCTCACATCATCGGGAATGGAGAGGATCCGCTTCACTTCATCTTCTCTGAAAGCCCCGATCCAGCATGTCCCGAGCCCCTCTTCCCAAGCCATGAGCATGAGATGGTCCATAGCTATGGACACATCAATAGGCCAGGATTTCATGTAATTTCCCTGGTGCTGATAGCTTTTTCCCGGAAACCCGCACGCCGCGATCACTACAGGAGCCTGGGCAACAAAGGCCTGGTTTCTGGAAGCCACAGCAAGCTCCTCTCTCTTTTCCCTGTCCCGAACAATAATAAACTTCCAGGGCTGAAAGTTTTTTCCCGAAGGCGCTATTCGGGCTGCTTCCAGGACCTTGTTCAATATGTCTTCAGGAATCGGTTTGTTTTTATATCTCCTCACACTTCTTCTTGATTTCATGATATCCATTACACTCATCTTCTCTCCTTTTTTTGTTCTGTGCTGTTAAGGCCATATTTTTCAATGACTTTTTTATACTCAGAGGCTCCGGATTTTTTTCCTCTTTTCTCAAAGCCATTGATCAGAACTCGGCACTTTTTCAGCATTTCTTTCTTGACAAGCCGCTCCTGGTTCCCGGATAGATCCAGAGTCAGTGCTTTTTCAAGCGCTCTGACTCTAAAACGGTCCATTCCCCAGTATTTCTTAGAGAGCTGGTCTTCATGCCCCCCTCTTTTTATGATCAATGGTTCGTTGAGAAAAACCACCGGGTATTTGTGCGCCAGGCGTATTCCAAGGTCATAGTCTTCGCATGCGGGTAAATCCTCATCAAATACGCCTATCTCATCAAACAAACTCCGCCTGAAAAGGGCTGACGAAAGGCTCAGAAGACACAGAGGAAGGACCTTGTCAAATATCCATCCCGAGTGTTTTCTGTGTTTTTTCCTCGGATTGACAAAAGCGCCGTTCCTTATCCAGGTCTCCTGAGTGCAGCATACCACGGCTTCGGGGTGTGCTTTCATGTACTGCATCTGCAGCCGGATCTTTTCTTTTTTCCAGATGTCATCCGAGTCCAAGAAGGCTATAAAATCTCCTTTGGACAGCTTTAACCCCAAATTTCTGGCCGAACTCACTCCTCTATGCGGCTTAAAGGTATATTTGATTTCGCTCTCATATGAATCCACAACTCTCCTGGTCTCGTCTGTGGAGCCGTCATCAATAACGATGAGTTCATAAGAGTCTGGCCCGTGGGCGTTTGAAAAATAATCCTGACTCAATACAGAATCAAGAGCTTCCTTTAAATACTGGGCCCTGTTGTATGTCGGGATTATAATACTGATCATCTCAGGCTGATTGTTTTACTAAAGGTGCTTTTTCCTTTATATCAAAAGGCAAATTTATGATCCCCCATACTGTATTGATCCTCATCTCCCCTGAAAACCGGCATTCGACAGAGTCCTGCTGAAAAAACCCATAAACATCTCTTCCCACATCGTAAAAGTTTACAAGTGCATTCAGAGAAAATGTTTTCTCTCCGTATTTCTCAATACTCTTATCCCCTGGAATAGTGCCTTTATTTATCATTTGTCCGTCTATCCTTATGGAATAATGAATTCTGTCTACAAGGAGTTCAAAACCGTTCTCGTTTGTAAAATTGACCTGCAGATCAAAATCAGATCCGGCTATGGTTAGATCGTTTATTTTTATCGCTTCGATTTTCACTTCCGGCGGATTGAAAACCGGAAAACCGCCGTTAAAATCAAACGGCAAAACCTTTCTTCTCCCCCGGCCGCTGAAAAACTCAAAATCCCCCTTTATATAGCATTTGATCATTTCATTCTCAGCTAACTCCGGAGCTGTATGAAACAGCAGATCATAAGTGACCTTAACAGGAAGCGCGATCATCGTATTTTCCATTGCCGTCACTTTGATCCCTTCCTCAATGGGCACCTGCATCTGCAGGTATTCTTTATGACCGGTAATAAATCTATAACTGTACTTCGTCAGATAATAATCTTCTGAAGACGAGTTGATAAGATTCACATAAAATACTATTTTAAGGCCGGAGCGGGAAAGGTCCTGTACCTGTATCTCTTCAAGAGAAATCCCTATGTCTTCCTTTAAATAAAGAGATCCCATAAGAGCCGGGACAAAACACAAGAGAACCGTGAAGACTGTCATTGTTTTTTTCATCTGTGCCCTCATTAAAAGTATAATATTAATAAAAGAACGGCCGGAAAGCAAATCGCCCTGATTATTGAATAATACTTTTTGATTTCTCATCATTTCTATTATATCATCCCTTTGATAAAGAATTTCTCTTAAACAAGAACCTAAAAAATGAAAGAAATCAAGGCAGACTTCGGACATAAAGATTTTTTTGTGGCGCATTTCGGAAAAAACATATATGCCGTCGGAGGTTATATAAGAGATAAGCTTCTGGAAAGACAAACGAGCAGCAAAATGGTAGACCTCATCATCACCCGTCATCCTGCAGAAAAAATAATTTCCACCCTAAAAAAATTTGGGAAGGTCAATCTGGTTGGAAAAAGCTTCGGAGTCATAAAATTTATCATGGACGACACGGTCTATGATATCGCTCTTCCCAGAAAGGATTTTCCAAAACCAACGGGAAAAAGAGGACATAAAGATTTTTTCATAGAAGCTGACCCTGAGATTCCCCTCAAAGAAGACCTGAAAAGACGCGACTTCCGCTGCAACAGTATGGCTCTCAGGCTGGCAGATGATCAATTGATAGACCATTTTAACGGAGTCAAGGATGTGGAAGAGAAAATTCTCAGGCCTTTAAACCCTCAATCTTTTCCAGACGACCCTTTAAGGGTGATGAGGGCAGCCCGGTTTGCATCCACACTCAGCTTTAAAGTCAATCCTCGAATCTATGAAATATCAAAAAACATAGACCTCACAGGCCTCAGCGTGGAAAGGATAACCGAAGAACTTCTTAAAATACTTTTGGATTCTCCGGCGCCATCCGTAGGCCTCGAAGAAATGTTCAGGCTCGACGCCCTGCGCCAGCTTTTTCCGGACCTCTACAGGCTGAGTCTTTCTATCCAGGACTCCTCTTTTCATCCTGAAAAAGACGCTTATGGTCATCATACTGTGTGGAAACACACAGTTATAACCGTTGACCAGGTGAAAAGGCTTGCTGAAGCCCAAAACATTGAAGGGCAAAGGAAACTGGCCCTGCTTTTATCAGCGCTTTTTCATGATATAGGGAAACCAAAAA
Organism: Candidatus Aminicenantota bacterium; assembly: GCA_021162615.1. Classification (GTDB taxonomy): domain Bacteria; phylum Acidobacteriota; class Aminicenantia; order Aminicenantales; family Aminicenantaceae; genus WJMT01. The sequence continues at coordinate 18,837 of JAGGYH010000115.1, read as the reverse complement.
CAGCGCAGTGGGAATACAAAAAAGGCCGTATGGTCATAACCAACAACCGCCACGATATAGAAGGAGAAAAAATAACAAAAAAAATACTTACCCACTATAAACTGCACTCAAGAGACGGATATGACCTGCAAAGCACGGTACTGCGGCTGATACGGTGCCACCACAGAGCATCGGAATTGTGGCACCACAGGGATGTGGTTACCAAAAAAGCTTTTAACCGTCTGGCGGCCGATGTCAATGGGGAGATTGAACTCTTGATCATACTGGATGCTGCTGATAGAGCGGGCAGAGATGAAAAACCGGTCAAAGGCCTTGATGAAGCCGGAAACTGGCTCTTGAATAAATTCAAGGAGCTCAATGTCTCGGGAGAAACCATCCAGCCCTTGATCATGGGAAGAGACCTAAAAAAAATGGGAGTGGAACCAGGGCCCTCCATGGGGAAAATATTGAAAAAGCTCTACCAGCTGCAGCTCGACGATGAATTCAGAACTAAAGAACAGGGACTGGAAATCGCAAAAAAAATCATAAAGGAACAATCCTCATGAGCGTTCTTGTTACAGGAGGAGCCGGATACATAGGATCCCATACTTCCAAAGCTCTAATCAAACAGGGTTTTGATACTATCATCCTGGACAACTTCTCATCTGGAAAAAGAGAACTGATTCCCGAGGGTACATCTGAGGTTATAGAAAAAGACCTGGGAGAAAAAGAATCTATCATAAAAACATTTAAAGAACATGACATAGAGGCCGTCCTTCATTTTGCTTCGCTTATCCAGGTCGGAGAATCCTATAATAATCCTCATAAGTACTATACAGCCAACTTGATAAACAGCCTGAATGTACTGGAGGCAATGATAGAGACCCATGTCAAATATTTTATCTTCTCCTCCAGCGCTGCGGTGTATGGGATCCCCGAGCATATCCCCATATCAGAATCCCATGTTCTCAATCCTGTGAATCCTTACGGGAAAACAAAATATATGATCGAGGAAATCCTTAGGGATTATGAAAGAGCTTATGGCCTTCATTTTACATCACTCAGATATTTCAATGCTGCCGGAGCTGATCCTGATATTGAACTCGGTGAGATGCATGATCCTGAAACACACCTCATACCCAATATCCTTTTATCCCTTCTTGACAAAAAGAGGAAGCTGGAAATCTTTGGCACGGATTTCCCCACAAAAGACGGAACAGCCATAAGAGATTACATCCATGTCACTGACCTGGCAGAGGCTCATGTCCGGGCACTTGAATATCTCATGGATACGGAAAAAAGTGATTTTATCAACCTGGGTACGAACAAGGGATACTCAGTCAGGGAAGTTCTGGAAAAAGCCGCCAAAATCACGGGAGAAAAAATCCTATTCAAGGAAAGACCAAAAAGGAAAGGAGATGTTGCCGTGCTGGTAGCCTCCAAAGATAAAGCTCTGAATCTTCTCGGATGGGATCTCAAATATTCTGATATAGATACTATTATTCAGACAGCCTGGGCATGGCACAAAAAAACAGCAAAAAGATAATCCCCATGCATGCAACGAAACGCATAAATATTATGTTTGACTCTAATGAGGAAGAATGCTATAAATCCTATTTATATTATGCGAAATAATAATACATTCATAATCCTTTTTTTGGCCTTTTTTCTGGCAGCCCTCTCTTTTAACTACTGCTCCACAGGCAGTAAAGCATTCAGAACTCCGGAGCACATACCGCCTGCTCCGGCCAAAACTCAACCGGACCCGGCTGAGGAAAAACCAGATACACGTGAGAAAGAACCGGAAATAAAACAGGAACAACCAGCTGCTGCAAATGAAGCGGAAGAAATCGTTCAAGAGGAAGCAGAAAAAAATGAATCGGCTGACCCTTCGGCGCTGCTTGAAGAGGCTATGAATATCTACAGAGAGGCTCTGAGGGCATGGGACCAGGGGCATATAGATGATGCTATATCAGGCCTTGATAATGCCTATAAAACCATCCTTCAGATAGAACTTCTTCCTGATTCACTTCTCATACAGGACAAAAACGACCTGCGTCTTTTGATCGCACAGAGAATACAGGAAATATATGCCTCGCGCGCAAGCGCTATCGGTGAAAACCACGGCTCCATTCCATTGGTCGAAAACAAATATGTCCTCAAGGAGATAGAATCTTTTCTGGGAACAGAAAAGAAGCTTTTTCTGGAGGGTTATCAGAGGTCAGGCCTGTACAGAGAAATGATCCTTAATGAACTCAAGAAGGAGGGCCTGCCTCAAGAGCTGTCATGGATGCCCATGATCGAAAGCTGGTTCAAGATCAGAGCCTATTCACAAGCCAGGGCACTCGGTCTATGGCAGTTTATTTCTTCAACAGGCTACAGATTCGGCCTTAAAAGAGACCGCTGGATAGACGAACGGATGGATCCTGAGAAAGCAACCCGGGCTGCTGTTCAGTATCTAAAGGAGCTTCATTCTTATTTTGGCGACTGGACCACAGCATTGGCAGCCTATAACTGCGGTGAATTCAGGGTCCAGAGAATAATAAGAAACCAGCGCATCAATTATCTTGATAATTTCTGGGACCTTTATCCCATGCTGCCCAGAGAAACATCGCGCTTTGTGCCCCGATTCATTGCCACACTCCTGATCATCAACAATCCGGAAAAATACCACATCGACCTGCCCGTTCCCGAACCTCCTTTAGACTACGAGACCATAACCATCAACCGCCCGATCAAACTGTCCTCTTTATCGACCAAGATGGGGCTTCCTGCGGAAAAGCTGGATGACCTGAATCCTGAACTCAGACACAAATCAACACCTGACAGCGAATACACTCTAAAAATACCAAAGGGAACATTAGAACTCGCTTCCTCAGCACTGGATTCCCTTCCCAGATGGATCCCCCCTGAAGCGACTTATTTCATACATTATGTTAGAAGAGGAGAAACCGTATCAGAGATCGCCAGCAGGTACGGGACATCCATTTCTTCCATTGCCCGCCTGAATGGATTAGGGAGAAGGTACCTTATACGCCCAGGACAAAGGCTGAAAGTCCCGGGAAGCTCAAGGTCAAGAAGCGTTCCAATCCTCTCCAGAAACCTTTCCAGAGAAGGAAATAAACTCGTATACACGGTAAAACGCGGTGATTCTCTTTATCTTATTGCCAATGCTTTCAGCACAACAATACAAAACATCAAAAATTTAAACAATTTGACAAGCAACAGACTGGATGTAGGGCAAAAACTCATCATTCAATCCGGCGTTGCGGAGGGAACTTCTTTCTATACTGTTAAGGCAGGAGACACTCCTTATAAAATAGCCCGTCAATTCGGCATGAAGCTGAGTGTTCTCTTGAATATAAATGGACTGACCAGGTACTCTAAAATTTATCCCGGTCAGAAGCTCTTGATCACTGACAAAAAATAAGGCAGGTTATTTCCTGGTTCTGGCAGCCGCAGCTTTAGCTCTCTGTTCAGGAGTTCCCTTTTTCTTGGTCTTTTTCTCTAACTCGGTCCCGATAAGTTCAATAAGCGCCATTTCTGCTCCGTCTCCCGCACGGGGCCCTAATTTTATGATTCTGGTATATCCGCCCGGCCTTTCCGAAAACCTGGGGCCTATATCTTCAAAAAGTTTTTTCACCACATCTTTTTTATAAACAAAGCTCAACACTTTTCTTCTTGAATGAAGAGTTCCCTTTTTTGCCAGAGTAATCATTTTCTCGGCTACAGGTCTTAACGCTTTTGCCTTTGCCTTGGTTGTCTTTATCCGTTCTTTCTCCAAAAAAGATGTGACAAGACTGCGCATAAGGGCTTTTCTTTGAGCTGAATCTCTGCCTAAACGGTGCCGTTTGACCAAATGCCTCATTCTTCTTCCTCCTGTTCTCCTTCCTGTTCTTCTTCCTGTTCTTCTTCCTGTTCTCCTTCCTGTTCTTCCTGAGATTCTTTGAACTCATCTATTTTTTCCAGCAGAAAAGGATGAAATTCCGTGTTTAATTCCAAACCTAATTCCTTGAGAGTATCCTTTATTTCCATCAGAGATTTCCGTCCAAAATTTTTCGTCTTCAGCAGCTCTTCCTCGGTTTTTTGAATCAGCTCATAAACCAACTTTATCCCTGCAGAGCGCAGACAATTGTTTGATCTGACAGAAAGTTCAAGATGGTCAATAGACTTTGTCAAAATATCAAATTTATCCATATAGGGGACTTCTTCCTTTTCGTCTTCTTCATCCTTTTTTATAGGCTCATCCACTACATTCATGAAAATAACAAGATGATCCCGCAAAATTTTAGCCGCTTTGGATATAGCATCCTGCGGTATTATGGCTCCCGTAGTCCATACTTCCAAATCGAGCTTCTCATAGTCGATTCTCTTTCCGACCCGCGCGGGTTCCACCTTGTAATTGACTTTAAGAACAGGTGAATGCGATGAATCAAGCGGAATAAAGTCAACTCCTAGATCCTTGTTGTAATTCTGATCTGCAGGTACATATCCCCTTTTATTCTCTACAATCATTTCCACATCTAATTCCCCGTGTTCATCTAAAGAGGCTATATGCACATCCTTTTCCAGTATTTCAATGTCAGAATCATGCTCAATATCATAAGCCGTTGCTTCGGCAGGACCTCGGACTTTCAATGTCATTGTTTTTGGTTCTTTTCCTGTCATTCTCAAACGGAGGCTCTTTAGATTCAATATGATATCGGTTACATCTTCAACAACACCTGGAAGAGATGAAAATTCATGAAGAACACCCTGGATCCGCACATTTGTAATCGCCGCTCCCGTAATAGATGAAAGAAGTATTCTTCTCAATGCATTACCTATGGTTATGCCATAACCTCTTTCAAAAGGCTGGGCAAAAAATCTTCCATATAAATCTGTCAGTCTTTCAAAATCACATTCAATATGTCTTGGTCTCTGAAATCCTGTTTCTGTCATGATTCCTCCTGTTTTGGTACCCAAATCTCCTTATTTCATTTTATATTAAAAGGAAGTTCTTCTTATTTATTCCATTTATAACGACTTATTTGGAATACAATTCCACAACCAGCCTTTCCTCAACAGGAATGGAGATATCTTCCCGTTTCGGAAAAGAAGCAACGGTTGCTGTTCTCTCCTCTCTATTTACATTCAGCCATGCCGGGACTTCTTTATTTTTATGAAGTTCTATAATGGCATTAAGCTCTTCATGCTTTCCTTCTGCTTTTTCATGCACAGAGATGATATCATTTTTCTCGACCAACATGGAGGGGATGGTTGCTTTCTTCCCGTTTTTTCTAAAATGCCCGTGAACAATCAGCTGTCTTGCATGAGCTCTGGAATGAGCAAAGCCTATGAGAGCGACAACATTATCCAGCCTTCTTTCCAGCATAGATAAAAGAATCTCTCCTGTGACGCCCCTTTTTCTTTCCGCCCTCATGAAAAACAATTTGAATTGTTTTTCAGACATTCCATAGTATCTTTTCAATTTCTGTTTTTCCCTAAGCTGGATTCCGTATCCTAATATTCTTCTCCTGGCTCTTCCGTGTTCCCCAGGGGGATAAGCTTTTCTTTCCAAAGGACATTTATCAGTACTGCATTTATGCCCTTTTAGAAAAAGTTTGGTCTTCTCAACTCTACAGAGACGGCAAATGCTTTTTCTATTACTGGCCATATTCAACTCCTTAAAGAATGATCCTTTATACCCTTCTCCTTTTTCTTCCCCGGCATCCATTATGCGGTAAAGGAGTAACATCTCTTATAGATTTTATTTCCAATCCTGCGGCTTGAAGAGCCCTGATAGCAGATTCTCTCCCCGCTCCAGGACCTTTGACTCTGACGTCAACATAACGGACACCCATTTCCTGTGCGTTTTCACCTACTTCCTGGGCAGCTAATTGGGCAGCATAAGGAGTCCCTTTTCGCGCTCCGCTGAAACCTGCTTTACCGCAGCTTCCCCAGACGACAACATTGCCCTGCCGGTCAGTTATAGTGATGATTGTATTGTTAAAAGTGGATGTGATGTCTGCGACACCATAACCAATATCTTTTTTTACTTTTTTCTTCTTTGTTTTTGTTTTTTTCTTGGGCATCAGTTATTCCTTCTTATCTCTTGATTTTACTGCGTGCAGGTCCCTTTCTGGTGCGGGCATTTGTTTTTGTTCTCTGCCCTCTTACAGGAAGATTCTTTTTGTGACGCAGACCTCTATAGGACCCTATGTCCATCAGTCTTTTTATGTCTCCTGAGACCTCCTTTCTAAGGTCTCCCTCAATCTTTTCTCCCTTCTCTATCTGCTTCCTTATTTTATTGATTTCCTCTTCCGTAAGGTCTTTCACCTTCTTGTCCTTGTTTATCTTTACCTTCTCCAGGATCATATTGGAACGTGAACGCCCTATTCCATAAATATAGGTCAGTCCTATTTCAATCCTCTTTTCAGAAGGAAGTGTTATTCCTGCTATTCTTGCCATTTTTACCTCATCTATCCTTGTTTTTGCTTATGTTTAGGGTTCCTGCATATGACTCTCAGAACACCTTTTCTTCGGATGATTCTGCAGTCCCTGCACATTTTCTTGACTGATGTTCTTACTTTCATTTTATTTCCTCATTCTCTTTACTTAAATCGGTAAATAATCCTTCCCTTTGTCAGATCATATGGCGAGAGCTCAACCCGCACTTTATCTCCAGGCAAAATACGAATGAAATATTTACGCATTTTTCCTGATATATGCGCTAAAATGATGTGTTTGTTCGGCAGCTCAACTTTAAACATGGCATTAGGAAGCGTTTCAATAACTGTTCCCTCGGTTTCATAAACATCATCCTTCTTCGGCATTCTCGCTCTCCCTTTGGCTGCTCACCCTTTCTTTATCAAATACACTCAGGATCTCCGGTCCGTTTTCTGTTGCAGCGACCGTGTTTTCATAATGCGCGGACAGGCTCCGGTCTCTTGTTATGGCAGTCCAATTATCATCCAATATTTCTACGTCCCAGTCACCTGCTGAAATCATAGGTTCAATAGCCAGCACCATTCCAGGCTTAATTTTAGGACCGTGGCCTGGTGAGCCGAAATTGGGAACCTGGGGTTCCTCATGCAGAGAAAATCCAATCCCGTGCCCGACAAAGCTTCTGATAACTGAAAATCCTTTGGATTCAACATACTTCTGCACTGCAGACGATATATCAGAGATCCTGTTTCCAACTCGAACCTGCTCAATACCTTTACTAAGACTCACTTTAACGGTTTCTATCAACATCTGTGCCTCTGATGGAACCTCTCCTACCGGAACGGTTACGGCTGCATCGCCGTACAGACCTTCATAAACCACTCCAAAATCCATGCTGATGATATCGCCTTTCTTAAGCGCCCTTGATGAAGGAATGCCGTGTACGATCTCTTCATTTATGGAGGTACATAAGGAAGCGGGGTACCCCCGGTATCCTTTAAAAGCGGGTTTGGCTCCGAGTTCCTTTGTTCTTTTTTCAGCATATTCATCCAATTCTATGGTCCTAACTCCAGGTTTTACCCTTTCTCTCAATTCACTGAGGACTTGAGCTACAATCTGATTGCTCCGTCTCATCAATTCTATCTCTTTGTGGTTCTTGTAGACAATCATCTTCACGCTTCACATTCCTGGCCCTGTCTATAAATCTCATTTATTAAAGAGCAAATCCTCTGAAAGACCTCATTTATACGGCCTTCCCCATTGACCGCTTTATAAATTCCTTTTTTTTTATAATAACGGACCAGCTTCTCGGTCTCATTATGATAGACGGCAAGTCTTTTTTTTATGACTTCCGGTCTGTCATCCTCTCTCTGGACGAGCTTGCCTCCACAGCGGCCGCACTTTTTTTCATCTGCGGGGTCTGCTTCCCTTATATTATATATATTATTGCATTCAGAACAAATATAACGGGATGAAAGGCGCTTGACCACTGTTTTGTCGTCTATCCTGATGTCTATGACCGTTTCTTCCAATTCCGGGTCAGCTTTTTCCAGTAATTCCGCCTGAGATACATTCCTCGGAAATCCATCCAGAGTATAACCGTTCCTGCAGTCATCTCCTTCGATTCTTTTTTTTATCATCTCGAGAATGATACTGTCATCAACCAGCACGCCCCTATCTATGCTTCTTTTGACCTTTAAGCCTGAAGGAGTGCCTTGTTTAACCGCACTTCTGAGAAGGTCTCCAGCGGATATTTTTGGGAATCCGAATTTACTCTCAATAAGGTCCCCCTGGGTTCCCTTTCCGCTTCCTGGAGGCCCGAGAAGGATCAATCTCATCCTCTCCTCCCCTTAATGCGTCCGCGCCTCATGAATCCGTCATAATGACGCATGACAAGCTGGGCTTCTATCTGCTGTAAGGTATCCATGGCCACGCCGACCACAATCAGAATAGACGTGCCGCCGAAATAGAACTGGACATTCAGTCCCTGTGTGAACCACTCCGGGAGATTCCGGTCTAAAAAATTACCTATCAGGGGTATGGGCTGGACCTTGAATCCTGTGATAAGGATTTCAGGGATGATAGCGACAGCTGCAAGATAAACAGCACCAACCAATGTGAGCCTTGATAACACACTGTCTATGTAATCAGATGTGTTTTTGCCAGGGCGTATTCCAGGTATAAATCCTCCGTATTTTCTCAGGTTGTCTGCCACATCAGAAGGATTAAAAATAATCGAAACATAAAAATAAGTGAAGAATATGATAGCCGCTATATAGAACAGATTATAAAGCGGCATTCCCATTTGGAACTGTTCCGCTATACGCTGAACAAAGGGAATTTTGATCATCTGGGCCATGGTAGAAGGAATGGTGATCACAGAGGCGGCGAATATGATCGGAATAACACCTCCGGTATTAACCCTCAGAGGAAGATGAGTGCTCTGCCCTCCATATATCTTACGGCCCACCACTCTTTTGGCATAAGAGACAGGCAGCCGTCTTTGCCCTCTTTCCACGAATACAATAACAGCAACCACAATGACCATCAAAGCAATCAAGAATATAACACGGATTATGGTCAGGTCTCCTGTTCTTAATCCATTTACAATGCTTTGAACTCCCCGGGGAAATCCCACTACAATCCCTGCAAATATAATGAGAGAGATTCCGTTTCCGATTCCTCTTTCAGATATCTGCTCTCCCAACCACATAATAAAAACCGTCCCTGTGGTTAATGTCAATACAGTTAAAAATTTGAATCCAAGGCCAGGATTGGGTACAATGGGCGCTCCACCCGGTGTTTTGGCTGTCTCTAAAAATATACTGATCGCTGTTGCCTGAATGATACAAATAAGAAGAGTCCCGTACCTTGTGTACTGAGTTATCTTTTTTCTGCCGAGCTCTCCTTCTTTAGACAGCCTTTCCAGATAAGGCCACACGACCTGCAGCAACTGAAGAATAATCGAGGCACTGATATAAGGCATGATCCCCAGTGCAAAAATGGTCATACGTGACATATTTCTTCCGCTGAACAAATCAACCATTCCCAGAATAGTGCCTTTCTGCGCATTCCAGAACTCAGCCAGGGCAGAACTGCTTATTCCGGGATTCGGGATCTGGGCTCCTATCCTGTAAACAGCCAGGATCATTAAAGTAAACAAAACCCTTTTCCGTAAATCAGGAATACTGAAAATATTTCTTATGCTTTCTAGCATCATTCACTTCCGATTAAAATGGCTTTTCCGCCCGCTTTTTCTATCTTTTTTTTGGCGGCCTCTGAAAATCTATGTGCATATATTGTTTTGGGGCTTTTTATTTCCCCTCTTCCCAATATTTTTACAGGCTGTGATTTCTTTTTTATGATCCCATTCTGTATAAGGTCCTCTGTTTTAATGGTTTGCTTTTTTATCTTATTCAGCTTATCAATATTCACTTCAGAAAATTCCCGGCGGAAAATGTTGGTAAAACCTCTTTTCGGAACCCTTCTCACAAGAGGCATTTGGCCGCCTTCAAATCCAAGTTTTCTTGAGTACCCGGATATAGACTTCTGGCCCTTTGTGCCGCGACCTGATGTTTTCCCTCGCCCTGAGCCCGGCCCGCGGCCGACTCTTTTCCTGTTCTTACGGGAACCCTCTGCTGCATGAAGATCATTTAATTTCATTTTTTGTCCAACTCCTCAACATTGACTAAATGAGATACCTTGTCCACCATCCCTCTGACTTCCGGACAATCCCTTCTCATGACTTCCGAATTTATCCTTCTCAATCCTAACCCCCGCACTACCTCTCTCTGCTTCCGGGGACGCCCAACCAAGCTGCGGACAAGCTTAATCCTCAGTTTTTTTCCTGAGGCGCCTGTCTCCTTTTTTTGGGAACCTGTTTTCTTCTCTTTTACTGCCATATCAAATCCTTGTCTTTGTCCCTTAGTTTTGAAAGTTTTTCAGGACTCTTCAGCTTTTTCAGAGCATCTATTGTCGCATTCGCCACACTCAAAGGATTATTACTCCCTACAGACTTCGTCAGCACATCTTTAACACCTGCCAATTCCATAATAATCCTCACAGCTCCTCCGGCAATGATGCCCGTTCCTTTGGAAGCCGGGCGCAGAATAACCTCTCCTCCGCAGTGTACTCCCTTTATTAAGTGAGGAATAGTGGTGTCTCTAAGAGGAACTTCAATAATGTTCTTTTTTGCATCCTTAGCTCCCTTCTTTATGGCTGGAGGAACCTCTCTGGCCTTTCCCTTTCCTATACCTACCCAGCCATTTTCATTTCCAACTGCAACCAGAGCAGAGAAGCTTAAATTCTTGCCTCCTTTTACTACTTTCATAGTCCTGCGAATAGAAATGACCTGGTCTTTAAATTCATCTTCTACTTCTTCATCTCCTTCTTTTTTAAAAATTTCTTCTCCCACGCTTTCTCCTCCTTAAGGGCAAGTCAGAATTTAATACCCGACTTTCTCATAGACTCAGCCAGCGTTTTGATCCTTCCTTGATACGGGTAATGACCCCTATCAAAAACAATCTCATTTATTTTCTTCTTTTTTAATCTCTCGGCAATGGTGTTCCCGAGAGCTTCTGACGCCTTTATGTTTTTATTACTGCTGTCGTCCTTACGCAAAGCCTTTTCCAATGTAGAGGCCGATGCCAGAACAATACCTTTGATGTCATCGACAACCTGTACATAAATGTATCTATTACTGCGGGTTACCTTAAGCCTCGGCCTTTCCGCAGTTCCGTTGATCTTTTTTCTGACTCTCTTCCTTATTCTCTGTTTAGCTTTTTTCTTTTTGTAAACTTTATCTTTATACACCGGTTGCTCCTACTCCCGCCTTTCGTTCCTTCTTTATAAGCCTTTCTCCCGAATACCGGATTCCCTTCAGCTTATATGCGTCTGGTTTCCTGAAACTTTTGATCTTATGCGCTTCCTGTCCCACTCTCTGTTTATTGATACCTTTGACCACTATTATGGTCGGGTTCTCCAGCTCTATTTCGACGTCTTCGGGTATATCATAAATCACGGGTTTTGAGTAACCCAAATTCAGCTCCAGCCTGTTTTTCTGAAGTTTAGCCCTGAATCCGACTCCTACGATTTCCAGTTTTTTCGAGAATCCTTCTGTAATCCCTTCAACGGCATTAGCAGCCAGGGTGCGGGAAAGACCGTGATAAGAAGCGGTCTGATGATCATTGCTTTTTCTTTGGAAAACCAAAACATTATCCTTTAATATCGGTTTGACTCCTTTAAACAGCGGTGATTCGTTCCTGCCTTTAGGACCCTGGAACACGATTCGATCAGAATGGATCTCCACTTTTACCTTATCAGGAATAGCAATTGGATTCTTACCCACTCTTGACATTTTTACCTTCCTTTACCCCTCTTGTTTACCAGATCTGACATATTACTTCTCCTCCCAGCCCTATCTCCTCGCATTTCTTCCCTGTGTATACACCTTTAGAAGTGGATATGACCACTACCCCAAGTCCATCAAGGACTTTTGGTATGCTGTCTTTTTTGCAATAAATACGGCATCCGGGCTTGCTTACCCTTTCAAGGCCTGAAATAACGTTTTCTTTTTCTTTTGTGTATTTGAGAAACAATTTCAAAATCCCCTGTTTTTTATTATCGATGACTTTATAGTTTTTTATATAACCTTCATCCTTTAATATTTTGGCTATGGACACTTTTATATTGGACGAAGGAATATCAACTTCTTTTTTTCTGACCATCCCTGCATTTCTAATTCTTGTTAGCATGTCTGCAATAGGATCTGTTAAAGTCATAGTATTAAACCTCGCTTTTCCTTACCAGGATGCCTTTGTCACGCCAGGGATTTCGCCTTTCAAGGCTAACTCCCTGAAGCAAAGCCGGCATAATCCAAATCTTCTGAGATAACCTTTGGGCCGGCCGCAAATCTGGCATCGGTTTTTATATCTTACTTGAAACTTCGGCTCTTTTCTGTGCTTTGCTATAGATGATTTTTTAGCCACTTTTTCCTTCCTTTGTTACTCCTCACTAAAAGGCATTCCCAATTTTTTCAGTAAAACATAACCTTGTTTGTCATTTTCAGCAGAAGTGACAAATGTTATATTCATACCTCTCGTTTTATCCACTTTTGCATAATCTATTTCTGGAAAGACCAACTGGTCTTTTATGCCTAAAGTATAATTTCCTGTTCCATCAAATGATCGGGCTGAAATACCTCTGAAATCCCTGACTCTTGGAAGTGCGACATTCACCAACCGGTCAATAAATTCATACATCCTTTTTTTCCGTAAAGTCACATAACAGGCGATTGGTTTTCCTTTCCTTAGTTTGAAGGTAGATATCGATTTTCTGGCCCTTCCCAGTGCAGGCCACTGGCCTGTAATCAAGCTCAACTCCTGTTGTGCTTTATCAAGAGCTTTTATGTCCTGCAGAGCCTCCCCGATACCCATATTTATGACTACTCGTTCAACTCTTGGAACGGCCATTGGATTCTTTAGAGAAAGTTCCTTCATCAATTCAGGAATGATTTTCTTTTCAAATTTTTCTTTTAGCCTGCTCATATCTGACCTCATTCCGCCTTTTCTAATGTTATATCACATTTACTGCATACTCTAACCCTTGAACCATCTTCCAGTTCTTTGTACCTGACTCTCACTCCCTGTCCGCATTCCTGACAATAAATCATAACATTGGAAATATGGATAGGAGCTTCTTTCTCCATGATGCCTCCCTGGATATTCTTACTCTGATCCTGCCTGATGAATTCCTTTGCAAAATTAAGCTTCTCTACAACGATTCTATTTTTCTCGGGGATGACCTTTAATACTTTTCCGGTCTTCCCTTTGTCTTTTCCAGTTCTTACAATAACCGTATCGTTTTTTCTGATCCTCAGTTTATTCATCAGACCACCTCCGGAGCAAGAGAAATAATCTTCATGAAATTCTTCTCCCTTAATTCCCGCGCTACAGGGCCGAAAACGCGGGTTCCGACCGGTTCGCTCTGGGCATTAATGATAACGGCGGCATTGTCATCAAATCGAATATAAGAACCGTCTTTCCGCCTTAACTCTTTTCTTGCCCTCACAATCACAGCCCTAACAATCTTTCCCTTTGGAATCTCACTCTCCGGCTGAGCTGCCTTTACCGACGCTGAGATTATATCTCCGACTGCGGCATCTCTCCCCACTCCTCCTCCTAAGGGCGTAATACATAATATTTTCCTGACCCCTGAATTATCAGCTACTGTAAGCATTGTTTCTGAACGTATCATTGTCCGTTATTCCCTGTCTTCATTTTGTCTTTGTTTATCACCAGGAGCCAAATCAATGATTTCCTTGACTCTCCATCTCTTAATTTTACTTAAGGGCCTTGTTTCAACGATCTTTACGACATCTCCGATTTTGCATTTTTCCAGCTCATCATGCGCAAAGTATTTCTTTCGCTTTTTTATGACTTTTTTATACAGCGGATGTCTTACCTGGCGCTCTACAATCACCTTAACCGTCTTCTTCATCTCATTTCCGATAACAACACCGGTCTTTTCTTTTTTTCTGCCTTTGGTATTATTCATTCTCTTTGTTTCCTCTTTTCTTTTCAGTAAGTATGGTGTTTATTCTCGCTAAGTCTTTTTTAATATTTTTGATTTTCTTGACATCCTCAAGCTGCCCAAGAGACTCCTGAAACCTTAATTTAAAAACCTGGTCTTCCAGATCGCCTTTTTTGTTATCCAGCTCCTGTTCAGACATTTCTCTAATTTCTTGTGCTTTCATTTTAATTCCCTGCTATCACGTGATACAAATCGAGTTTTTATAGGAAGCTTGTTGTCTGCCCGCCTCATGGCCTCCTTTGCGATTTTCTCCTCGACTCCTTCAAGCTCATAGATCATCCGCCCCGGTTTGATCACATCAACCCAGAATTCAGGATCTCCTTTTCCTTTTCCCATCCTTACTTCCGTTGGTTTTTTCGTCACAGGCTTCCACGGGAAAACCCTAATCCAAAGCTTGCCTTTTTTCCTGAGAAAACGACCAATTGCCACTCGCCCAGCCTCGATCTGTCTCGCCGTCATCCAGCAAGGTTCCAGAGCTTGAAGTCCGAACTGTCCGAATGACAGACTTCCCCCACGGATAGCCTTCCCCTTCATTCTTCCACGGTGCTGCTTGCGGTGCTTGACTTTACTTGGCATTAACATGGTTAAATCTCCTCAATTTCATCAGTTCGGGATGTCATTTTCTCTTTTTCTTTATCCGAATTATATATCCAGACTTTTATGCCTATATTTCCATACCCTGTATGGGCTTCAGTAAAGCCGTAATCAATATCTGCTTTAAGAGTCTGGAGCTTCAACTGCCCTTTTAAATACCATTCAGAGCGCGCAATTTCCACTCCGCCCAGCCTTCCGGAACACATGACTTTTATGCCTTTCGCTCCCAGCTTGATTGCCATATTAACAGCTCTGCGCATGGCCCTGCGGTAAGCAATCCTTTTTTCCAGCTGAAGGGCTATTCCCTGGGCTACTAAAATGGCGTTTAACTCGGGTTTATCCACTTCCCTTATATCAATATAGACCTCTTTACTTGTAATTTCCTGCAGGCGCTCTTTCAGGCTTTCTATTTCCCTTCCTCCTCTTCCTATAACGATACCCGGGCGGGCCGTGTAAACAATGACTCTTATTTTAGGGCCGATTCTTTCTATGTTGACTTCAGATATACCGGCATGGCTGTAGAGGTCCTTTACCATCTTCTTCATTTTCAGATCTTCGTGTATGAACCGCCTGTATTCTTCCCCTTTTGAAAACCATTTAGAGCTCCAGTCTTTATTATATCCCAGCCTGAAACCATAAGGATGTGTTTTTTGGCCCACTGTTATCTCCCTTTTCTTTCTTCTAATAATATAGATATATGACTTGTTCTCTTAAGGATCCTTACTGCCCTCCCCATAGCTGCTGCTCTAAAACGTTTCCAGGAAGGCCCCTGATTGACGAATATTTCTCCGATATAAAGGTCATCTACATCCACATCCGGATTTTTCTGCTGGGCATTGGCAATGGCAGAACGCAGAAGCTTTTCATGGATAGAGCTGATTTTCTTCTTGTTAGAAAATTTAAGTATAGTCAGTGCTTCCCCTACATATCTATCCCTTATAAGGTCTGCAACCAGCCGACACTTTCTTGGAGCGATCCTTACATGTTTGGCTGTGGCTTTGGAAATGATATCTTGTTCTTTCATTTTATTTCTTTATCTTTATGGCTCTTGCTGTTTTGGATGTATGCCCTTTAAACGTTCTCGTAGGAGAAAATTCTCCCAGTTTATGACCTACCATGTTTTCTGTAATGAATACGGGAATAAATTTCTTTCCATTATGGACACCAATCGTAAGCCCGACCATTTCTGGAATCACGGTTGAACGTCTTGAATATGTCTTTATAACCTTTTTCTTGTCTTTTGCAGATTCAATCGACTCGATTTTATTCAAAAGCGACTCATCAACAAAAGGACCTTTTTTTAGCGACCTTCCCATTGTTATCTACTCCTTCTCCTCACGATAAAGCCCTGAGTTCTTTTATTTCGCCTGGTCCTATATCCCTTTGCCGGCTGGCCTGTAGGTGAAACAGGATGCCGGCCTCCTTTGGCCTTACCCTCACCGCCTCCGTGTGGGTGATCAATGGGATTCATGGCTGTTCCCCGAACATGAGGCCTCCTTCCCATATTTCTTTTCCTTCCGGCTTTACCAATGGAAATATTCTGGTGATCGGGATTGCTGACCTCACCAATAGTGGCCCGGCAGTCTAAATGGATCTTTCTTATTTCAGAAGAGGGAAGTCTGACCTGCGCATAGTCCCCTTCTTTAGCCAATATCTGAGCTCCGGTACCCGCGGATTTGGCTATCTGCCCCCCCTTTCCGTTTCTCAGCTCTATATTATGTATGATCATTCCCAAAGGTATATTCCGAAGAGGCATCGCATTCCCGGGCAAGATGTCCACCTGCTTGTCATCAGAAACAATGGTTTGCCCTTTTTTAAGACCACGCGGAGTAAGAATATATCTCCTTTCTCCATCCCTGTACTTAATCAATGAAATAAAAGAGGAGCGGTTCGGGTCATATTCGATTGTCTCAACAATACCGGGAACACCTTTTTTATCCCTCTTAAAATCTATGATACGGTACTGACGCTTGTTGCCTCCTCCGCGGTGCCGGGCAGATATATGCCCCCGGGAATTTCTTCCGCCTTTCTTTTTTATGGGCTCCAGCAAAGGCTTGTACGGTTTATCCTGAGTCAAGTCGTCATAGACAATCCCTGTCCTGTGGCGAAGACCGGCTGAAGTTGGTTTGAATGTCTTTAATCCCATTTTATACCGCCTCAAAATATTCTATCATCTTTTCGCCTTGTTTCAATTTCACATAAGCCTTTTTCCAGTCCTTTGTTTTTCCTATATTCCTTCCTACTTTTTTTATTTTCCCTTTTTTCTTGACTATCCTGACCCTTTCCACTTTTACGTCAAACAACTTTTCCACAGCCTCTTTTATTTCGATTTTATTGGCACTCCGCGCTACTTCAAAACAGACATCCCTGTTTATATCTTTCAACCATGTGCTCTTTTCAGTTATGACCGGTTTTATGATGACTTTATAAGGATCTTTAACGCTCACTTTAACTTCTCCATTAATAAATCAAATGACTGCTGAGAAAAAATAAGGCTTTTATGGTTTAAAATATCATATACATTAATCTGATTATAATCAACAATCTTTACTCCGGGAATATTCCTCATGGATAATATCAAATTTTTATTTTCGTGAGAATCCACAATCAATACGGAATCCAATCCCAAGCTCTCTAAAAAACTCACTCCGTCCTTAGTTCTCGGCTCTTTGAATGTCAAGTCCTTCATTACAGTGATTTGTCCTTCCTTATATTTCTCGGACAAGGCAAATTTGATGGCATTAGTTTTTGACTTTTTCGGTAATTTATAATAGTAACTTCTGAGATGCGGCCCGAATGTAATTCCTCCTTTTCTCCATAAGGGGGACCTGGTGCTTCCGGCTCTCGCCCTTCCGGTTCCTTTCTGCCGCCATGGCTTCTTGCCTCCTCCACTTACCTGCTTTCTTGTCTTTGTTGAGGCCGTTCCCTGCCTTTGATTAGCTCTGTAATTGACAACCGCTTCATAGAGAAGATGCTCATTAGCAGAATAAGAAAGAACATCATCCGGAGCATTCAGCTCTTTTAATTCCTTCCCACTTCGATCAAGTACTTTTACCTTTGGCATTGTTTACCCTTTTATCTCTTTTTTTTGCGAGGGCTCATTAAAATTCACTTTTTTTATATAAACATAACCCCCGTTAGCACCAGGAACACATCCCTTGACAACCAACAGATTGTCTTCTTTTCTTGCCTGAAGAACAGTTAAATTTCTCACTGTTACTTTACTGTTTCCCGAATGACCTGGCATTTTTTTCCCTTTTAAGACCCTGGAGGGATCAGCTGAACAGCCTATGGATCCCGCATGGCGGTGAAACATTGATCCATGTGTGTCTTTTCCTCCATGGAATCCCCACCTTTTGACAACTCCTGTAAATCCCTTTCCTTTGCTTATGCCGATCACATCTACTTTTTCGCCTTCTTTGAACAAATCAGCAAAAAATTGATCTCCTGGCTTCACTTCGCTGTCCTTATGGAAAAGAAACTGCTTCAATATTTTAGTGGGAGGCACATCAGCTTTCTTAAAATGACCGGCAGCGGCCTTTGTGAATTTTTTGGATGTGTGCTTATCATAGAATCCGATCTGAATCGCTGTGCAGCCATCTTTTTCCAATGTCTTTTTCTGGATAACCGTACAAGGCCCAGCCAGAATAACCGTTGCAGGTACAGAATTACCGTCCCTCTCAAAGGTCTGGGTCATTCCTACTTTTTTCCCGATTAACCCTTCGATCATGATTATTCTCCATCTCCAAACGCTTGAATCTCTACATCGATCCCTGCGGGAAGGTCCAACTTTTGGAGTTCCTCGATGGTATCATTGTTATAGTTATTTATATCAATCAATCTTTTATGGATCCTCATCTCAAAATGCTCTCTTGATCTTTTATCCACATGGGGAGAGCGAAGAACACAAAATCTGTGTATATTCGTAGGAAGAGGTATGGGGCCTGAAATAGTTGCACCGGTTCTTTTTGCTTTTATCACTATGTCTTTCACAGACTGATCAAGCAAACGGTGATCAAACGCCTTTAGCCTTATCCTGATTTTATCCATTTTATTGTTCCTCGCTTTTCCTCATTTTATTTGCTGTCTATCTCTTTCTCTTTATGGGGATCCTCTTTAAGATGACTATTCGATGACTTCGGTAACCGTTCCTGCTCCTACGGTTCTACTTCCCTCTCTTATGGCAAACCTCTGGCCTTTCTCCATGGCCACATTGGTTATCAACTCAACCTCCAGCGTTACACTATC